>CAZTVD010000150.1:0-1508 GCA_964616955.1 Candidatus Woesearchaeota archaeon | reverse complement strand
ACCAACAGACAAATATTTCATATTCATAAGCCAGAAAAGATGGGAGAAATTAAAGTTAAAGAGGTGATGTAAATGGGAGATAGAAGTATAAAACTTATACATAAAGATGTTTTGGGAAAAGGAAAATACGATATTTCAGTAACTTTATTTAGGTGGTAGTTCACGAATTGTATAAAAAAATAAAAACATTAAATAGGTGAAAAAAGTGTTGCGTATAATTCAAGGTAATGTATTAGATATATTGAAAAGTATAGAAAGCGAAAGTATTAATTGCATAATCACTTCCCCACCATATAGCATTTGATAATGCGTGGAATGGGGCTTGAGGGATTATGGAGAAGAAACAAACACTATATGGGATGGCGACCTTAATTGTGAGCATGAATGGGAAGTTGATATAAGAAAAAATCCATTAGATAGAGGGGGAAAAGGACAATTCGATGAATATAGACATTTTGGGGCATTAATGGGCAGTGAAATAACAACAAAACCAATTAAATCATGTTTCTGTAAAAAATGCGGTGCTTGGTATGGTCAATTGGGTTTAGAACCAACTCTTGATTTATACTTAAAACACATATTGCAGATAACCAAAGAACTGAAAAGAGTTTTAAGGAAAGATGGTGTAATGTTTTGGAATATGGGAGATAGTTATAATGGAAGTCAAGGACATTTTGATGCTAAAAACCCTAAAGCGAGAGAAGGAAAATTAATTCCAAATTGGAAAAAATACCCAAAAAAATGTTTACATCTACAAAACTACCGCTTAATTCTCCAAATGATAGACGAGCAGGGTTGGATTTTACGCAATGTTGTTATATGGCACAAACCAAACCATATGCCTTCAAGTGTGAAAGACAGGTTTTCTAATGCTTATGAACCTGTGTTTATGCTTGTTCGTAATAAACGCTATTGGTTCGACTTGGATGCTGTGAGAGTGCCAAGTCAAACAGGAAATGGAGCATCACAAGGGTTAAGAAATAAAAATCGTTTTGGTTTTACTGCATCTCCACAAGGAATCCCATCAACTTATAATCAAGAATTAGAAAATCATCCTCTCGGCAAAAACCCAGGTGATTTATGGACAATTCCAACACAACCATTTCCAGAAGCCCATTTTGCCACATTTCCAGAAAAGCTTGTTGAACCTATGGTTAAGGCAGGGTGTCCGCAGTGGGTTTGTAAAAAGTGTGGGAAGGCGAGGGAGAGGATTGTTAAAAGAAAAGGTTTGCCAAGAGATAGAAATAAAGATAGAGATTTTTTACCAAATAAATTAAATAAAGAAGGTAGAAGTGATATATCAGGTGAAAAACTTAAAAAATGGTTATTAGATAATCCACCAAAGTTTATTGGCTGGACAGACTGCGGTTGTAATGTTGGCTGGGAAGCTGGCATAGTATTAGACCCTTTTTGTGGTTCTGGAACGACAGGAGTAGTGGCAAAAAGATTGGGTAGAAATTTCATAGGCATAGAGCTAAATCCAAAATATGTAAAAATGGCAAAGAAAA
>CAZTVD010000149.1:0-1539 GCA_964616955.1 Candidatus Woesearchaeota archaeon | reverse complement strand
CTCAATACACCCCATACAAACAGTTCCCTGCGTTAAAAAAGGTATAAAGTCGCTCCCAGGTTCTTATTTTGATGTTGAATGCAAACCAGAATTGTATGCTTTTGCTGAAAAAATTGTGCATGATATTGGAGGCATTCCAGTTAGAATAAGCAAACAAAACAAGATATTCAATCACATTTCTTCCTGCATTGTTTCCAATTTTTCCATAGCCCTATTTAATATTGCGCTTAATCTTTATAATGAAACATCAATTAAAAAAGAAAAAGCAATTGAAATGCTCCTTCCATTATTTGAAGAAAGCGCCCGAAATGTTCGTGGGGCTGGTGCTATAAATTCTTTGACTGGACCAATTGAAAGAGGGGACATAAAAACAATTGAAATGCATCTGAAAGCACTTGACAGAATAAAATGGATAAAGGCTTTTTATGTATGCATGGCAAGGTCTGCCCTCAAAATTGCAGAAGAAAAAGGTCTTGACAAAAAGATAGCACAAAGCATTAAAAAATTGTTAAAAAAGAACATTTGATTTATTTTATAAATCAAGAGAACATGGTCCAATGGTGTTTTTGAGAAAAAAATCTGTTCATATAGCATTTATTGGATTTTTTTTATTAATTTTATGTATATATTTTTTTGCAGGAAAAGTCCATCCAAATAAAAATATCTCTTTAGAAAGGCAATATTCGGAACTTAGGGTTTTAAACAAACTTATGCCAGGTGAATATGATAATGTGAGCATTTTTTTGACAGGGGATACAATAGTGCTTGATGGTGAAAGCTTAATACTCAAAAATTCAAAAATAGACCTCAATAACCACTCCTTAATTTTCAGAAATGGCAGTAAAGCAAGAATATTAAACTCAATTATATTGAATGCAAGCGAAGAATACTGGGACGGCTATGTAAGCAGAAATCCGGAAGAAGCAGGAAGAATTATGCAAAATGGTGATAAGTGGGGGGTTGAGCCAAGTGCAGGTCTTGCTGTTGAAACAAATGATTTTGTAATTAACAACACCATAATAAAAGATTCTTATGGGCATGGGATATATCTTTACTATGCTATTAATCCTGTAATCATCAATTGCACATTCTTGCATAATGCGTGGTCTGCCATAAGAAGCGAAGGTTCGTGGGGCATATTCTTTGCAAATAATTATCTTGAGTCCAATGCATGGCAGAATCCGGAGAGAGTTGGGTTTGCTCAAACAGACATATCTGGAGGGGGAAATCTTACTTTCTCATTTAACAGAATAAATACAACATCTGTTTTGGAGGGGGCTGTCACAATGTATAATCAGAAAAATGCAATAATAATGAATAATGTTATTGATGACATTTTTTTGATAGACAACTGCAATGGTTGTGTTATAAAGAACAATGTAGCAAGCGGGATATACATTTATGGGGGAGAAGGGATTACAATGAAAAACAATACAGGCAATATCCATAAATCAGAAAAAAGTGGTCCTGAAGCATGGAAGTAAGAAATATTTATAAGTAGGAAAATACTGTTTTTTATGAACTGTGATTGATTTATTT
>CAZTVD010000148.1:0-1565 GCA_964616955.1 Candidatus Woesearchaeota archaeon | reverse complement strand
CAATTGGGAGAGAAGCAGCAAAAGAAAGCGAATCAGACTTAAAACAGCTTTTGCAAGGAGCAGACATGGTCTTTATAACATGCGGACTTGGGGGAGGGACAGGAACAGGTGCTGCGCCTGTAATAGCAAGCATTGCAAAAAAACTTGATGCCCTGACTGTGGCAGTTGTCACTCTTCCTTTTATGATGGAAGGGAAACAAAGAACAGAGAATGCAATGGATGGGTTGGAACAGTTGGAAAATGTTGTTGATACACTCATAGTCATCCCAAATGAAAAATTATTGGAAATAGCCCCAGACCTTCCCCTTCATACAGCATTCAAAGTTGCTGACGAGATTCTTACAAATGCAGTAAAGGGAATTGCTGAAATGGTGACAAAGCCGGGCCTGATTAACCTTGATTTTGCAGACATAAGGGCAGTTATGAAAGGTGGGGGTGTTGCAATGATTGGCGTTGGTGAAAGCGATTCAGAAAATAGGGCAGTTGAGGCTGTGGAAAAAGCAATAAATAACCCATTGCTTGATGTGGAAATAAGCGGAGCAAAAGGCGCTCTCATAAATGTTGTCGGCGGACCTTCAATGACACTGGAAGAATCAAAACTTGTTGTGGAAAATGTTTCCAACCGCCTTGACCCTGATGCAAAGATAATATGGGGGGCGCAGGTGAGCGAGGACATGCATGAAACAATAAGAGTGATGCTTATAGTCACTGGTGTCAAAAGCCCGCAGATATTCGGAAGGGAGAAGACAATTTCAGAGATGAGAAAAACAAAAATAGAATCAGAACTTGGAATAAGGTTTATAAGGGATTAAATTGAAAAGGGTTTTCAGTGAATACAAGAGGATTATTAAGATAGCCAGAAAACCAACAAAAGAGGAGTTTTTGAGAATATTAAAAATAACAGGAGCAGGAGTTATGCTCATAGGCTTTATTGGATTTGCACTTCAAATAGTGCTTGGGGGAATAATATGATATGTACTGTAAGAGTAACAGCTGGCAAGGAAAAGGCAGTTTTAGAGCAATTATCAGCAATAAAAGAAAGGAGGGATTATGATGTTTATTCAATACTCCACCATCCACTCATAAAGGGATACATATTCATAGAGGGAAGCTCAATAGATGAGGTCAAAAGATTTGTTTATAATGTGGCAAACATAAAGGGGGTTGCAGGAGAAACACCAATAGAACAAATAGAAAAATTCCTTTCACCAGTGCAGGTGGAAATAAAGCTGGAAAAAGGGGACATAATTGAGATAATTTCAGGGCCATTCAGGGGAGAAAAAGCAAAAGTGACGAGAGTGAGCAAACAGAAGGAGGAAATTGTTGTGGAGCTTTTGGAAGCAGCAGTGCCAATTCCTTTAACTGTAAAAATTGATTCTGTAAAATTGATTAAGCACGAGTAAAGTTTTTAAAATAATTGGGTGTGGTTTCCAAATATGGCAAGCATAAATGTTCTTGTTGAAGGAGGAAAGGCAACAGCAGGTCCGCCTCTTGGTCCAGCACTTGGACCGCTTGGCGTTAATATTGGGGAAGTTATAGCAAAAATAAATGAAAAAACAAAAAAT
>CAZTVD010000147.1:0-1573 GCA_964616955.1 Candidatus Woesearchaeota archaeon | reverse complement strand
AAATTTCACCATTTACACCAATGTATCAGACAGGCATGTGGAATTGTGGACAAATTATTCTGATGGGGTATGGAAAAAATGGGATGAGGGGGGAGAACCATTAACCAACTTATCCATTCTCTCGAATGTGGGTTCATGGAATTTTACTGCCAATTTTTCAGGAGATGAGAATTATACTCAGGATATGGAAGGATGGGTTGTGGAAGTGGACCAAAAACCTGTTATTAATTCTGTTGATTTTCAACAAATTATTGGTTATGGTGGAAATCAAACAATCAGAGCAAATGTCACAGACAACCACCAGGTTTCTTTTGTTTCAGTTAATATTACTTATCCAAACAATACAGTAGTTTCTGAAAATATGGTTAATACAAATGGAGACATATGGGAATATAATTTTTCAGATACATGGTCTAATGGGAATTATAACTTTATTATTGTTGCTGACGATAATAACGGCTATGAAAATACCAGTGGAACATATTCCTTTTCTGTTTTTTCCAATACCTCCTTTTCTCTTGTTTCTTTGCATAATATTTATGGCATGAATCAGGATATAGAACTTGCAACAGATGAATGGTGGGACCTTGGGTGGGACTACAGAAAACAGGTGAATGTGAGCGAAAACTCAGGAAATGATTTAGAAGAATATCAGATTTTATTATATGTTGATACGGCAGACCTTATCTCTTCAAATAAAATGAGAAGTGATTGTGGAGATTTGAGGATTATAAATGAAACAGGAGATTTGGTGCCTTATTATATTGATGAGGGGCCTGGTCTGGGTTGCAATACTAAAAGTACTCTCATATGGGTTAAAATTCCTTATCTCCCTGCCAGTCATAACATTACACTTTATCTGTATTATGGCAATCCCTCTGCAAACTCTTTAAGCAACATAACGGAGGTTTTTACTTATTCCAAGCCAAAAAAGATTTATTATGCAATAGGGGATTTTGTGCAGAGGTCAGACGTTGATGTAATTTCTTATGTTGATAATAATAACATCACTCTGAATTCAAATTCAGAAAGTGTTGTTTTGGACAGAGGGGAAATTTATACAGGTTTTGATGCTGCTGACATAACCTCAGGAGATTCATGGAATGTAACAGGACCTGTTGCTTTTGCATGCCCTGGCGCTGATTGCGATACCCCCTCACCTATCTCTTTTGCAAGTATGGAATTTGTTACATTTATTGATAGAGGAGGGACGGGAAAGGAATGGTTTGTTTATGCTCCGTTTGGAGATGGAACAGTTTATTTTTATAGCTCCCCCTCTGGCGGAACTTTTACTCTTTTGAAAACCCTTTCTGTAACAAAAGGCACGCTTTATACTGTTACTGATGCTGACGGGAATGATGGTAATATTTTCTTGATAAATTCCACCACACCCATACTCCTTGCTTTTGAGGAAGGAAGCTCTGATACAATAATGTTCCATCCCTCTTCAAATGATATGTGGGGCATTTCTGAAGATGTTGGTTACGCTTATGCAAATACTGAAAGGACATTATGCACGCACTCCTCCACATGCACAACAACCACATATGATGGACCATATGCTGAAAGGTTG
>CAZTVD010000146.1:0-1584 GCA_964616955.1 Candidatus Woesearchaeota archaeon | reverse complement strand
CTCACATATTCCCTGCTTATTTTTTCCATTTCTTCCCGAGATACTTCTTTGGGATTAAAAGCAATTCCGCCTTTTGCCCCGCCAAAAGGTATATCAACAACAGCGCATTTCAGACTCATCCAAAGGGAAAGGGCTTTTACTTCAGAGACATTTACATTGGGATGGTATCTTATGCCTCCTTTTGTTGGACCTCTTGCACTATTGTATTGCACCCTGAAAGCCGGTAATTTTTTATCACCAATAACTATTTCTCCTTTCAATTCCCTTTCAGGTTTCATCAATATCTCCATTTCCTCCTTTAAAAACCCGGCAAGTTCCCCTGCTTTTTTCACTTTTTCAAGAGCATCTTCAAAAACATCCATTTCAATCACCCCCAATGTTCTTCCTTATCCAGGAATCAACCATATTGTCAGGCATGGCTCCAACAAATTCATCCACCACCTTACCATTTTTGAACATTTTTACAGCAGGTATGCCCATTATCCCATATTCTGCACTTTTCTGCCTGTTCTCATCAACATTCAATTTTGCAAGTATGACCTTGCCGTCATATTTTTCAGCAAGCCTTTCAAGAACAGGACCAAGTATTAGGCACGGCATACACCAAGGAGCCCAGAAATCAACTATTACCGGGATTTTTTTTGATTGCTCAATAACAAGCTTGTCAAAATTGCTGTCATCTGTTTCTATTATCATATTATCACCTCAATAGTGAGGATATTTTTCACTACCCTTTTAAATATGTTTTTGAGTAGTGAGCAAAACAAACCTGAAAAATCACTCCATATTCTCAATTTCACGGAGTGCGTTTTTGTACCACATCCCCATAATTTCCCTCATCATTTTTACTATCTTTTTTCTATCAATGATTTTATATACAAAAACATAGCCCCCATTCTTAAGGTTCTTCTGCCGTCTTGAAACAATGGACTTTTTCATTAAATTACTAAGATATTTTTGTATTGTTGTCCTGTCTTTATCCATTTTCCTGCCAATTTCCGATGCACTCATTTCCCCCTTATTTTTCATCAAAAAAAGGAATATCCTGCATTCTGCTTTTGAAAGGTCAAAAGAGCACCTTATCAAATCTTCCTTTCTTATGTTTTTGCATGCAAAGGTTATCATAACTAAAAAATACAGTATAAGAGTTAATAAAACTAACATATCTTGATATTAACGCGGCATTTGCCCGTTTCACTCCGGATTTACCAAAAATGCTGGGGAGCACAGCAAATAACATCCTGAATAAACGAGCCAAGTCAATGATTATTGGAAAAGAATTCAAAATCTATAAAAAACATGTTCACCCCATTCATCTGGAAAGATAATCTAAAAGAATGATTGGACATGGATACAAAAATTATCAAAATAAATGCAAAAAGGGCTTTTACACGCACCAAAATCCCTGGAGCAGATTATGTCATAAACCAATACATAGGATGCCAGCATGCATGCAGATATTGTTATGCCAAATTTATGCGCAAATGGTATAATTATGGAGAATGGGGTGCTTGGGTTGTTGTCAAGGAAAACCTTCCAGAATTAGTCAAAATGAAAAGTGTGAAAGGAAAAGTTTACATGAGC
>CAZTVD010000145.1:240-1605 GCA_964616955.1 Candidatus Woesearchaeota archaeon | reverse complement strand
CTCCCCTTTTTTTCCACAGGTATATTATATACTTCTCGCTTTCAAAAAGCATATACTCCTTTATGTCTTTTTTCAGTTTCCATCCTTTTGGTATCTTCATTTTTTATCTTAAACAGGATTCAAATTAAAATTTATTGATAATTGAAACAAGCTGGTATAAAACAGAAAACCTATACCACACAAAAAACATCGTAAATAGGGAAATTGTGAGAAAAAGAAAGGCCCAGAAAGTTTTTTTATCCTTTTTATACAAAAAAGCACCTTCCATGTTGCCAAAAGGGAGCATGGAAGAAATTGCAAAAACAAAATTTGTCTGCGAAAATATGATAAAAAGCGTGGTAAGCGGGAGAATTTCAGGGTTTGAAAGGATTTGCACTGCAAAAAACATTGCCAGCATAAGGAAAAAAGTGCCCAAAAATGAATTTAACATAACACCATAAATTGCTGTTTTTCTATTCATTTTTTTAAAACCGCCATAAAGGGCAAGACGAAAAACACCAAAAGTCAAAAATGAAAAAACAATGGAAAAAAATAGTAATTTTTTGTTTGATTGGTATCTTGCATTTTTCAATATGGTTTTTTGTACAATAATTTTTGAGAGAAAGGATATGGCAAGGGAAATGGAAATGATTATTATATAATATATATGGAATTGAAAAGGCACAATAAAAACAAGTATGAGGGCAAGAAAAGAGACAATAATCTCAGAAATCTCTATTTTCAAAGATTTTTGCATATATTCTTTAGGAAATCGGTTTTTATAAACTTACTTTGGTCATATTCATAACGCGCCTGACATTAGAATGGTAAAAATGCCTGCAAAAAAACAATAATATGCAAATTTGAACAATTCCCCCTTTCTGACAATTCTCATAAGAAATCTCAGAGAGGTATAACCCACAATAAAGGATGTGAAAAAACCGGCGATATAGGCAGGTTCAAGTGAAAAATCATTTATTTTCAGCAAAAATGCACCAATAAAAGCAGGTATGGATAATAGAAAGGAGAATCTGGCAGCAACATCCCTCTCTACACCCGAAAGAATGCCAATGGAAATTGTTGAACCGCTCCTTGAAACACCAGGGAGTATAGAAACTGCCTGCAATAAACCCATTTTAAAAGCAGATTTCTTCCCAATTGTGAGATTGTTCCTTTTAGATTTGGTTAAATAAAGGATTGTGCCAGTAAACAAAAAACCCATTCCAACAACAATAGTATTCTGAAACAAAAAATCAATAAAAGGTTCAATAAAAAGCCCTGCAACAAAAATAGGTATGCTTGCCATTATTATATAATATAACCATTTAGCTTCCTCCCTTTCCGAGTCCTTTTTTAAAATTGCTGTGGCAATCGCAACAATGTCCC
>CAZTVD010000145.1:0-230 GCA_964616955.1 Candidatus Woesearchaeota archaeon | reverse complement strand
AATAACTACAAGTAAAGTGGCCATATGAAGAAAAAGGTCAAATGAAACATCAGCGCCTATGCCAAAAAATTTTTGTATTATTGCAAGGTGGCCTGAACTGGATATGGGAAGCCACTCAGTCACTCCCTGCACAACACCAAGCAGAATAGATTGAAAGAGGTCCATCATCACTCAACAATTTCCATTTCAACATGAACATCCTTTGGTATTGGGATTCTCATTATCATTCT
>CAZTVD010000144.1:0-1610 GCA_964616955.1 Candidatus Woesearchaeota archaeon | reverse complement strand
AAGAAATTGTGGAGAGATTTGAAATTCCAAAGAGGGACACACAGAGCAAGCCCCTAATGCTTGTAGCCCGCTCATTTGATATAAATAAGCCCGGTTCTGACCCAAGAAAATTGAATGGTGCTATCTTGGGAGGAGTGCTGAAAAAGGGAACTTTGAAAATAGGGGACAAAATCTCAATATTCCCAGGGGTGAAAATGGAGGATAAATGGAGGGTCTTAAAAGCAAGAATAAAGAATATCAATGCTGGATTTGGAAAGATAAAAAAAGCAGTTCCAGGGGGGAACATTGGTATAGAAACATCACTGGACCCTTGGCTTGGGAAAGCAGATTCCCTTGCAGGTTCTGTTGTTGTTCTTGAATCTGACAAAATCCCAGTATGGAATGATATTAAACTTGAAATAAATCTTCTTGAAAGAGTTGTTGGAACAAAGGAAGAATTAAAAAACGAGCCACTAAAGATAGGTGAGCCAATAATGATTAATGCCTGGACAGCAAAAACAGTGGGAAACATAATAGGTCTGGGGGACAAGGTAAAAATAAAACTAAAAATACCCATAGCAATTCTGGGTGGAGAAAAAGTGGCAATTTCAAGAATGATAAATCAAAGGTGGCGGCTTGTTGGGTATGGCATAATCTCTGAATAGTTGCCTAACTCTTTATTTCTGGAAGTTTTATCATATTTTTTATTATATGGAGAACATCCTCTTTTTCTGGTTTTATGAAAACATGATTATCAATAACTGCAATTGTTATGTTTTCACCCTCCAAAAACACAACTCTCCCCTCTTTCCTTTTTTTGAAAGATTTTTCTTCTGCTGTCCATGTGTCGGGGTCAATCTTTCCAAGGAATTCCTTCACAAATTTTGTAACTTTTCCTTTTCCGCCATCAATCAACAAATAATACATCCCTCTTGCTGTTTTCCATCTTTTTATTTCATACATGAAATCACCTAATAATTTATTCCTTTTTTTGCATCAAAATCCTCAGGCATTTTGACAGGTGTTATGGTATTAACATAATCTGCACATTTTAAAAGTTTATAGGGGGCATATCTTCCTGTAAGAACAACATCAGTTTCTCTTGGTATTTTCTTTAAAACATCAATAACATCACCAATATCAAGAAGCCCAACTGCCACAGCAAGATTGATTTCATCAAGTATAAGAACATGTGGGGGGTTTTTTATGACCTCTTTCACCTTTTCCAGACCCTGCCTCGCAAGATTTTTATCTTCTTCTGATGGATTATCCAGATTGATAAATCCCTCTCTCCCAAATTGGTATATTTCATATAATTCCCCAAGTTCTCCCGATTTTTCTTTAAAAAGATATTCTCCAATATTTTTCCTTCCTTTCATAAATTGGATAATAACCACCCTATGCCCATGACCAAGAGACCTGAGGGCAATGCCAAGAGCATTTGTTGTTTTTCCTGGACCAATTCCAGTGTATAAATATATGCTCATAAAACCACCTAATTCAAATGGAATATTGCTGCAACTTTCACACCTTTTGAAATTTGGTCATTATAAACTTTAACTGCATCTTCTGTACTGTAATCCCATATGGCTATTTTTTTCTTTTTTTCAAGCAATTTTCTTGCTTCATCT
>CAZTVD010000143.1:0-1629 GCA_964616955.1 Candidatus Woesearchaeota archaeon | reverse complement strand
CTTGCTCCGTCCCAGAAATCAGAAATGCCAATGGTTGTTAAATGAATCCTGTCAACAGCATCCAGTTCAGCCAGAATCTGCCCCATTCCCAGCCTGTACGCTCCAACCACCTCATTCGTTACTGGAGTGGATATATCATCTACTAATGTGAGTATGTCTAGGTCTGTCCCTTTTTTCCCTTTGCTCACAGAGCCAAACAATATTATTGCATGTATTAACCCGCCAAAATCTTTTGTTGCTCTTTCTGCAAAGGAATAGAGCAGTTTCAAATCATCCTCATTTATTGTTCCCTTTTTTAAGTCCCTCAGCCTCAATCTGTTTTCAATTTCCGAAAAAGTATCAAACTTGTTTTTTTCCATCAGAACAAACCTCCTGTAAAACTACTATAAAAATAATGCTCCCTCTTGTCTCCTGGAAGGAAAAGCCCTTCATCAAAAGTGCCAGTTGAATATGTGGGACCCCACAACATGTTTGTTGGCACTCCCCCGGCCATGTAAAGGTCTGTTGCCCCGCTTCTCATTGCAACATCATAACCGGGCCCAGTGCTTCCCATTACCACACCTTCAGATATTACAATGGGCTTGCCGTGCTTTTTTAGGAATTCTTCTATTTTTTTCCTTTCCTCATCACTGAACGCCTCTCCTATTGGCAGATGTGCATCCACATCCCCGAAATTCTCGTGGGCATGCACCTCTTTTACTTTGTGCTTTAATTTTTTCAGAAATTCGGAGGGCGGCCCTACTTTTATTCTCCTTCCATCCACATCAGTCAATGAGATCCCTTTCATTGTGTTTGCATGCCCCATATCGAACGTAATGCCAACATATTTCTCTATTTTTGAATCAGGAACCCCCTTCTTCCTTAATTCCTTTTTTAGCCCGCCCAGAACCCTGTTAAGTTCTTCGGGTGTTGAAAACATGAATCTTTCATCTGTATTCTCTATGCTGAATATTATTCCCTTGTCAATTGCTTTTTTTGCAACATCAGCAAGATTTTTGACAAGGTTTT
This sequence comes from Candidatus Woesearchaeota archaeon, assembly GCA_964616955.1. GTDB lineage: Archaea > Nanobdellota > Nanobdellia > B33-G15 > B33-G15 > CAZTVD01. Next base: position 621 of record CAZTVD010000143.1, on the reverse strand, counting down.
TTTCTATTGTTTTCCTTGCATCTTCCACAAATCCCTCTTTCATAAGCTTCCCATAAAGTCTTTCATTTATTTCAAGCCTCATCTTCTGTGCTTCTACAAGTCTTTTATACTCATTATACTTATAATCCAGAGCTTCTTTTAGCTTTTTTTTATCTTGAAGAGAGGCTGTTGGGATGCCTAATTGTCTTGCCAATTCCAAATACATTGCTGGATTTTTTCTAAAATCCTCCCCGCTTTCTACCATTTTTTTTAAGTCCTCTACCCTTTTCAAAGGTTCTGAAAAATTATCAATATAATGGTATGCCCATGCAAGATGCTCCTTTACCTGTTGTTCTTTCTGCTTATTTAAAATTTCTAAATATTCCTGCTGTGTGAATCCCTCTGGAACCTGTATCATTGACAATTTGCCTGTTTCTTTGTCCCTTATAATGAGAGTATCATCATTTATTCTGGGAAGAACATTTGTTGGGTGCAGGTTAATCAGTTTTATGCCTGCCTTTGCGGCATGCTCTATTCCAAGTTCAATGCTTTTTTTTGCTTTTTCATTCCTCTCCCTGTCTGGAAGTGCAAGCTCAAAGTTTTCAGAAGGAGGCACGTGCCATGTTACCTCCACATTGTTTG
>CAZTVD010000142.1:0-1656 GCA_964616955.1 Candidatus Woesearchaeota archaeon | reverse complement strand
GTCAATCCCGTATTCCTTTAACAGCTTCTTCGCTTCTTCCTCGCTTTTGTCCCATATTTCCTCTTTTCCTATCCTTTTTTCAGGTCTTGTTGCAAGACGCAAATCTGCTTCCAACCCAAAAGTTTTATACACTTTTTTTGCTGCTTTTAAAAGCAAAGAAACCTCCTGTTCTATCTGGTCCATTCTGCATATTGAATGCCTGTCGTCCTGTGTCAATGAATGCACTCTCAACAACCCATGCAATTCCCCTGACTGCTCCTTTCTGTAAACTGTTGCAAATTCTGCATATCTCACTGGCAGGTCTTTATAGCTTTTCAGCCCGTTTTTGTAAATTTGGATATGGAAGGGGCAGTTCATTGGTTTTATACCAAATTTTGTTTTGTCTGACTCAAAAATGAACATTTTGTCCCTGTATGCTTCATAATGTCCTGAAATCTTCCACAAGTCTATTTTTCCAACATGGGGAGTCCATACCTCTTTGTATTCCATTTCTTCATTTATTTCTCTTATGAATTTAATTAGCTCATTTCTTATTACCATGCCTGCTGGATAAAATTCAGGAAGGCCCTGGCCTATCAATGGGTTGAATCCGAACAGTTTCATCTCCTTTCCTATTTTTCTGTGGTCCCTTTTTTCTGCTTCTTCAAGCATTTTCAGAAATTCTTTCATCTCCTTTTTTGTTCTGAAAGAAATGCCGTAAATCCTTTGCATTGATTCCCTTTTTTCATCCCCTTTCCAGTAAGCAGCAGCAATTTTGAGCAGTTTTATTTCTTTTATTTCTCCTGTGCTTTTTATATGGGGTCCCCTGCACAAATCAATAAAGTCCCCTGACCTGTAAAAAGAAATCTCGCCTTTTAGCTCTTTTAAAAGTTCGAGTTTGAACGGCTCATTTTTCAATAATTTTTCTGCTTCCTTTCTTGTCTTTATCTCCTTTATGAATTCATGATTTTCTTCTATTATCTTTTTCATTTCCTTTTCTATTTTTTCCAGGTCCTGCTTTGTAAATGTTTTTCCATAAAAATCATAATAGAATCCCTTTTCTATTGCAGGTCCTATGCCCAGTTTTACTTCTGGCCACAGCCTTTTTACAGCACCTGCAAGAACGTGTGCAGAGCTATGCCAGTATTTTTCATAATCCATACAATCCACCCCCATAACATTTGGATTTAAATAAATTTAGAACAGAACTAAAATGTCCGAAATTCACCGCACCTTGCCGCGTTCATGACTTATATGATTTTCTGCTTTTTATAAAATTAGCGGTTGTTATTGCTTTTTGGTTCATTCCAACAAAAAACTCGCTGATTTGTTTGCTATTGTTGAATTTTCTTTTTTCAGAACAACAAATACCTTATGCTCTCCTTTTTCAACCCCGGAGCAGGGCGAGCATGAAGGAAGTTTAACAGAATACCTCCACATATTTTTTCCCTCGCTTATGTTAACATCATCCACAACATTAAGGGAATAACCCCCATATTTATTTTTGACTCCATAAACAACTACCTCAATATTTTCCATTTTATACATGCTGTTATATAATATGTTCAGATTCATTGTATTGCCTGCCCTATACTCCTTTTTATCAAGGGAGATTGTGAGTGTTCCTTGATGGGCATTGAGCAGGATGATTGCAGAGATTATTACAAAACCAACGCC
>CAZTVD010000141.1:0-1673 GCA_964616955.1 Candidatus Woesearchaeota archaeon | reverse complement strand
GAGGTGTTAATTCCATTTTATGGAATTATGGACAGAAAAATACAGGCCAAAGAAACTCGATGAGGTGGTTGGGCAGAAAAATATTGTTGATAAATTGAAGAGTTTTGTGAAAGAGAAAAATCTCCCGCATCTTCTTTTTGCAGGGCCTGCTGGCACTGGAAAAACAACATGCGCTCTTGCCATTGCAAAGGAAATTTATGGGGAGCACTGGAGCAGAAATTTTCTTGAATTGAATGCTTCTGATGAAAGAGGAATCAATACTATCAGAACAAAAGTAAAGGATTTTGCAAGGACAAAACCAATAAGGTCTTTTTCTTTCAAAATAATCCTTCTTGATGAAGCCGATTCCCTTACAAAGGATGCCCAGCAGGCTTTGAGGAGAATGATGGAGCAGTATTCAAAAAATTGCAGGTTTATACTTGACTGCAATTTTCCTTCAAAAATAATAGACCCAATAAAATCAAGATGTGCTGTTTTGAGATTCAAGCCCCTTGATGATGAAAGCATAATTTCCTATGTTGGAAGAATAATGAAATCAGAGAAACTTGGTGCTGATAAAAAAACACTCGGCGCTATTGCAAAGGTTTCTGAAGGCGATGCAAGAAAAGCAGTCAACATACTGCAATCATGCGCCTATTTGGGCAGGATTGATGAAAAAACAGTTTATGAAGTGGCAAGCATGGCGCATCCTGAGGAAATAAAGCATGCCATAAATACTGCTTTTAAGGGTAACATCAGGGGAGCAATGGACATGTTGCATGACATTATGGTAAAATATGGCATGGATGGGGTTGATGTGCTGAAACAAATACACACCTATATTGTTGAGGCAGACATTGAGAGGAAAAAGAAGGCGGAGATATCAAGCAGAATTGCAGAATATGAATACAGGATAGTGGAGGGCGCAGACGAATTCCTTCAGTTGGAAGCCCTTCTTGCACAGCTTTGCTTTTTATGGTCAAAATGATAAAAAAGGTTTTTGCAAGGGACAAGGAAATAAAAAACATACTGTTTTTTTTGCATAATTTCAAAAAAGGAAAGGGTCTGATTGTTTATGGTCCACCTGGCACAGGAAAAACTTTTTCTGTTCATGAAATTGCAAAGGAGATTGGCTATGAAATTCTTGAAATCAATTCTTATGAAACAGGAGTTTCAGAAATTGATAAAATAATCTCCGCCTCAAAACAGAAGTCTTTTTTTAAAAAAGGAAAAATAATACTTGTTGAGGAGGCTGACTTGTTCCCGCAAAAAAATCTCCTGAAACTTGTAAAAGAATCCCTTTCCCCGGTTATCCTCATTTTTAATGACCCATGGAACAAAAGGGAATTGAGAAAATACTGCACCATGCTTGAATTCAAGAAATTGAACATCAACACAATAAAAAGAATATTGCACCTTTATTCCACAGATGAGGAGCTTATTGAATTGGCTGCTAAAAATTCTGAGGGCGATTTGAGGGCAGCAATAAATGACCTTAATGCCAAACATGTGCTTAGTCCCAGAAACCCAAAGCAGAGCGTTTTTGAGGTTTTAAAGGGAATTTTTAGGGGAAATGGCAATATTGACAGGCTGGATATGTCCCTTGACGATTTCAAATACTGGGTTCTTGAAAACCTGCATTCAGAATTCAAAACAAAAAAACAGCTGGCGCAGGCTTATGAATTTCTGAGTAT
>CAZTVD010000140.1:0-1690 GCA_964616955.1 Candidatus Woesearchaeota archaeon | reverse complement strand
TGTCTCCTCACTTACCAATTCAGAAATTGTTTTATTTAACTTCTGTCTGTATCTGTAAATCAATTTGTTTTTTAATTGTACCAAATTATAGCATTTCCTCATTGCCTCAATGTAATCATGCCTGTTGTAGGCTTCAATTGCATCATCAATTGTCTGCTCAGCAATCGACCCGGAAATCACCCTGTTAAAGGCTCTGAATTGGTGAATTGTTGCATTGCATCTATCAACTATTGAGCTCCATTTATTTTTTATTGCATTCTTTATCCTTGTCAAATTTGCTTTCCATAGGTTATTTATGTCCTTTATGGTAACATTCAGCCTGTTCCTTATGAACCTTGCAACTTCTCTTGGCACTCCGACTATGTGGTCTACTGTGATATTTTCTGCTTCAAGTGCATCAACTATTTTCATTGCCAAATCCCTTTTCCCAACAACAAATAACTTTGAGTAAGTGGCGTTTTTCACTTTATTAACAGTATCATCTATTTCGTCCTCAGACCATACAAGAATTGCCCTTCCCCTCGGGATATGTGGTGCTTTTACATAATCTGTCCAATTTCCCGCTGCAACCACCACCAATGGTGCTTTGTTCCCCCATTTTTTCCTTACTCTTTCCTCAACTTTTTCCCTGACTTTTTCCCTCACTTGTTTCAACGTTCCTTCAATAGATTCAAGTTTTTTGTTCAATGCTTGGAGCCTTGTTTTTAAGGATGCCTTTATTCCTATGGCTGTTATGTTCTCTGTTTCCAATTCGTTTATAGTTTCCTCAACCTCGCTTGGCACATCATCTTCTGTAACAAACAACAATGGGACATCCTCTGTTGCTGCCTCATCCCTTGCAAGAGCAACAATATCTGGATTCCCCTGCTCTGGTTTTCCTGCTGTATCCGGAACAATTACAACCTTTTTTGCACCATCAGGCCAGAAGAATCTGGCAACATTTACTGCTGTACCAAACCTCGTCATGCCAAATATCCTTGTCACATTGTAATCCGAAAGCCTGTTCTCAATATCCTCGCTTATGACTGCCGGACCACCAATAAGATAAATGTTCTCTGGGTCTATTGAGTCAATCTCATCAAGAACATCCTGTGATACAGTGTCCCCGCTTATAACAAAAACACTTGCACCTATCCTATTGGCGACAACTCCTGCAATCATGCCGTCAGCATAGTTTTTTTCTGAGACAAGGATAACATCCTCTGCTTTCACTGAACCCATAAATGCCATAAGGAAGAAAATCGCAAAAACACTCATTATTAACTTCCTCATAAACAACATAAAACAGGGTTTTTTTTAAATATTTTTAGTAAAACAGCAATGGCATAATGTAAGGAAACATTTTTATGCTCATATGTGGTTTAATTGAACATGACTGAGGTGATATTTCCCCTTTATGAAAAACTGCATAAAATGGGAAAGATTATGAAAGGAGGTCCTGTTGAAGCTTTTGTTCATGTCTATTTGAGGGAGGGGGGGTCAAAATCATCTCTAAAATCTATTGCTAAAAAACTATCAAAAAACGACATGGTTGTTGAAACATATATTGTTGCTGGTGAATGTGACATTCTTCTTAAAGTTCATGCAAGTGATGTTTTTGAGCTTGGAAAATTTGTTTCAGAGGATATGAGAAAAATAAAAAGCATTGAAAAAACCATAACAATGATAGTGCTGGATAAAGGCTAAAAAT
>CAZTVD010000139.1:0-1719 GCA_964616955.1 Candidatus Woesearchaeota archaeon | reverse complement strand
AAAATTTCAGAAAATATACTTTAATGCGCCTAAATCCTTAAAATCAACAATCAATAATTAAGACAAATGAAAGAAAAAGAGCCTCCAAAAATAAAATATTTGAGGATAGAGGTGGTGGTGGACAGGAAACCAAAAACAAAAAAGGACCATGATGCCCTTGACAGGAAGATTGTCAATGTGATTTCGCATTTCGGCATGCTGGATATTTGTTGGGGATATTTTGAGGAAAAGGAGCTATATGAAATACATGGGATGACATATGAGAAACCTCAGATGATAAAGCCAGGAAGGATCCAAGAAAAAAATACAAGTGGATAGTAATTTTATAAATAGCCTGTTTCTTCAATACATAGAACACATGAAAGAAAATGAGCTTATTGCAGATGCTCTCTGAAAATTGGTGTATGGAATGATTAAACTGACTTTTTATGGGGGAGTAAAGGAAATCGGGGGAAACAAAATCCTGCTTGAAGATGGAGATACACGAATATTCCTTGACTTTGGCATGAATTTCAACAAACATGCCAGATATTTCACAGAATTCATGCCTCTCAGGAAATGCACAAGCATTAGGGATCTTATTTTTTTGGGGCTCCTCCCAGACCTAAAAGGGGTATATAGAAAGGATTACTGCGAGCACATGGGATTGGATTATAAGGAAGAAACTTTTGTGGACGGGGTTTTAATAAGCCATGCCCACGTGGACCATATTGGGTATATCCATTTTTTGAGGCCGGAAATCCCGATTTTTGCAAGCAAGGAAACAAATGCAGTCATGGAATTATTCAGCAGGACAGGGGCAGGGGCATATAATGAATATTCCCAGGTTGTTGAAAGCTTCAAATTGATTCCAAAAAAGAGAGGGGACGGCTTCAAAAGAAAAGACAAAAGAGACGGAATGGATGAGAGGAATATAAAAACATTTGAATTTGGAAAGAAATTCAGAATAGGGGATCTGGAGATAATCCCTTACAGGGTTGACCACTCCTTGCCGGGAGCCACTGGGTTTTTGATTTATACCTCCAGCGGTGTACTTGTTTATACAGGGGATTTAAGGTTCCATGGCAGGCACAAGGAATGGAGCTATAATTTTGTTGAAAAGGCTTCTGAAGAAAAACCGGACATAATGATAACAGAGGGGACAAGGATAACCAACACAACAGCAAAAACAGAGGATTATGTGCAGGAAAAAAGCACTGAAGTGATAAAGGGGAGCAAGGGCATTTCAATAGTCAATTTCCCGTTAAGGGACACGGACAGGCTTCTAACTTTTTACAACACTGCTGTGCAGAACAACAGGAAACTGATAATTGAGCCAAGGCAGGCAATCCTTCTGGAGCTCCTGAAAAAAGCCGGGGTTGAGGAATTGCCAAGCCCTTCGGATGAAAACATAAGGATCTTTTATGCAAAAAAGGGATGGGGAATCATAGGAAGGAAGGATTTCCCTGAAGAGCAATATGAAAAAGACTACCAGACATGGGAAAAAGAATACCTTGATGCAGACAACATCATCTTGGCAGAAGAAATCAGCAAAAACCAGAAGGAATACGTGATGTTCATGAATTATTTCCAGCTCAACAATTTGCTTGACATAAAACCAAAGAAAGGGAGCATCCACATAAGAAGCATTACTGAGCCCTTTAATGAGGACATGGTCCTGGACCAGAAAAGGATAGACAGCTGGCTGAGGCTTTTTGGTTTGAAGCCGGAACACAAATT
>CAZTVD010000138.1:0-1719 GCA_964616955.1 Candidatus Woesearchaeota archaeon | reverse complement strand
ATGAGAAAGATAAATGTTCATATAGGGGAAACAAAAAATTGGAAAGAAAAAGCAAGAACAATTGAATCAATCAATTATAAAAAAATGAAAGTGCATAAGATAATGAGTTTAGAAGAGTTATCAAAAAAATTGGGGGCAAAGATATGAAAGTAATCCAGACAACAGGAAAAAGAAAAACATCTGTGGCAAGAGCCACATTGAGAGAGGGCAAGGGAATAATCAGAATAAATTCTGTGCTGCTTGATGCTTTCAAACCAGAATATGTAAAAATGAAAATACAAGAACCCCTCATGCTTTCAGGGGGGGAATACAAAAAAGTGGACATAAATGTTAATGTAAAGGGTGGCGGGTTCTTCTCGCAGGCAGAGGCAAGCAGGGTGGCAATAGCAAAAGCCCTTGCTGAGTGGAACAAGGAATTGAAAAAAAAATTTATGGAATATGACAGAACGCTTCTGGTGTCAGACATAAGGAGAACTGAACCACAAAAGCCATACAGGTCTGCTGCAAGAAGGAAGAGGCAGAAAAGTAAGAGGTAAACTATGTTTGGCATGCCTAAAAAAGGGGTCGGGAAGATATACACTGCCAACATTGGTTTAAAAACAGAATTGGAAACATATGGAGAAAGGATTCTTGCCTCAACAGACAAAATAGTGGAAAATGCTGGCAAAATCAATATTGAGGATATTGGGAGAGAGATGGATGGCATAGTTTCCTTATTATTAAAAGAAAATGTGTTGGAAGAAGAAAATGGCAAAATTAAAAAAGGGATTAGATATGAATTATATCAAGCAATAAGGAGTGGGAAAATATGATTATTCCAGTAAGATGTTTTTCATGCGGGAAACCCATTGCCCAATTATGGGAAGAATTCAAGCAAAGAGTGGAAAAGGGGGAGAAGGCAAAGAACGTGCTTGATGACCTTGGGCTTGACAGGTATTGTTGCAGGGCTGTTTTTCTTGGAAATGTTGATTTGATAGAGGATATCTCAGAATTTCAAAAAGTTTGATTTTTTAATCAAATTATTTAAAAAGGACATATATAAAAATAAACAAGGGGCTGTAGTCTAGAAGAAACTTTTTGGGAAAAAGTTTCATCAAAAAGTGGCTGGGCAATTTGGTCCAGGACCCGAGGTTTGGGAGAAGCTTTTCTTTTTAAAAGAAAAGCATACCAAAAGAAACTTCGCAGAAAACCTCGTGACCCCGGTTCAAATCCGGGCAGCCCCATCAAATCATTTAATTATGAATTCTATCAATTTATCAAACAGAATATATGAACAGATAATCCCACAAAAATGTCCAAATTATATATTAACCATAAGTGATAAATCACAAAAATTTTTTAAATATTAAATTTAATAGCTCAACTAGTGAATAGGGTGATAAAATGGGGCTTTTGGATGTTTTAAGAGAATGGGGAGAGAAAAGAAGAGCCAAAAGGGAAATTCAAAGAAGCATGGACCATTGTAAAAGACTTTTAGAAAGAGGGTATTTTTATTCAATAAAGACTGAACTTGAATTGGCAAAAAGTTATGCAGATAGAGCAGGAATAGAACTTCCAGAAGAATTTGGAGAATTAGAAAAGAGGGTATATGGGGTTGGTGTGGAAAAGGAAATAGAGTGTGCCAGAACTAATTTGGAAATAAGTTATAATTCAGCAAGGAAGGCACTTGAATTGGCAAAAAGTTATGCAGATAGAGCAGGAATAGAACTTCCAGAAGAA
>CAZTVD010000137.1:0-1741 GCA_964616955.1 Candidatus Woesearchaeota archaeon | reverse complement strand
AATTGGTATAATTGGTGGGACAGGCGTGTATGACCCCCGGTTAATTGAAGACTCAAAGAAAATAAAGATTTACACACCATATGGTTCAACATCTTCCCTTATCACACTTGGAACTTATGAGGGAAAGAAGGTGGCATTCATATCGCGTCATGGTGAAAACCATACAATACCACCTCATAAGATAAACTTCCGTGCAAACATATGGGCCCTAAAAAATCTCGGCGTAACCCGTGTTTTGGCAACTGCTGCAACAGGTTCACTAAAAGAAGAATACAGGGCAGGAGATGTTGTGATACCCGACCAGTTTATAGATTGGAGTAAGAGTGTCCACACATTTTATGATGAGGGCCAGTTCTATCATGTTTCTCTTGCAGATCCATTCTGTCCCGAACTTAGAAATATTCTTATAGAAACAGTAAAAGATTTGAGCATACCTTTTCACGAAAAGGGAACATACCTAAAAATAGATGGTCCTCAGTTTTCCACCCGTGCAGCATCGAGAATGTACAGACAATTTGCAGATTTAATAGGAATGACCTGTGTGCCCGAAGCAATCTTGTGCAGGGAAAAAGAGATGTGTTTTGCATGCATTGCAACAATAACTGATTATGACGTCTGGGCTGAACAACCTGTTAATTTTGAAGAAATAAAAAGAGTGATGGCAGAGAATTTGGAGAAAACAAAAAGAATTATTCAGGAAGTTATACCGAAAATACCAGAAGAGCGTTCATGTCCCTGCAAAAATGCTTTGAAAGGTGCAGAAGCATGAAAGGCAAGGACATGCCCTTGGTGGATACTGATCAGCCAAATCGACTTGTCAGACATTCGCCTCCACCCTGCAACCCCACAAGCATTGAAGACAAGGATTAAGGCTGCTCCCCTTCGGGCCGCATAGACACTTTGTCCATGTTAGACATTCCGGGCCTGACCTGGTTCACCAACCCTTCAATCCTGTGGGACAGGGCTTCTCAGTTGAATGTCTGGGCCGATTCAACTTCTCTGTATCGCCCTTGGGCTTCGGCCCTGCCATAAAGGCGGTTTACAGTTACAGGGGACGCCTAACCCCCCGGCCTAGTCCTTGCCGAATAAGAATTAAAATGGAGCTATTTAAATAGTTAACCCAAAACCTAAATATGAATTATAATCAAGCCCTTGATAGATTTGGAAATTATTATAAAGATAGATATAGTGTTGAATTTCCTACAATACTAAATCTTTGTGATTTTAATAACAAATCTGTTCTGGAAATAGGGGCAGGCAAAGATGGTTATTTCCCAAAAGAGATTCTGAAAGGTGTGAAGAAATATGTGGCTACTGATATATCAGAGGAAATCCTGAATGAACTGAAACAAAAAGTAAATGTAGAGACAAAGGTCTGCAAAGCTGAAAAATTGCCTTTTGAAGACGAATCCTTTGACATTGTATTTTCCAGATGGGTCATCCAGCACGTTGATGATTTGGAAAAAGCAATAAAAGAGATGTGCAGGGTTGCCAAGAAAAATGTGATGCTTGTTCTTCCTTCTGAAGAGGGAGACCAGACAGAAATGATGTGTATAAAAAACCCGGAAAAACATAGCTACAGAAAAGAAAGAATTCTTAAAATAAAGCAATTAATCTCAGAACACAATTTCAAAATCAAAGAAGAAAGAAAAATTCTGAATTTCATATTTCCTTCGGTAGAAGAAGCTATTGAAATAGTTTCTGCTCTTGACTTCAGCAACAAATTAAACAAAGAAGAAAT
>CAZTVD010000136.1:0-1776 GCA_964616955.1 Candidatus Woesearchaeota archaeon | reverse complement strand
TTGTTGTGTTCTTTTTATAATCTTTTATTAGTTTTGATACATTTTTGTTCTTGAAAAAGAAAGAAACCAGCTGGGAAAGATTTTTCGGGTTGGATGAATAGTGGCACCTTTCAAAATCAATAAAAACAGGCTTTCTTCTGGAAATGATTATATGCTTCAGGGGAAGGTGGAATTCCTCTTTATTTATTCTCAGCAAATCCATTTTAAACGCCATTTCAAAGCATTCCCTTATTATTTTTTTTGCTTGCCTCTCATCTGCATTTTTTAAAAAATCCACAAGAAATTTTCCTTTTACAAACTCATATTTCACATATCTGTATTTATTGCTGAATCCCCTGAATTTTGGACCAATTCCATATTTGTTCAACCTTCTCAAAAAATAAGCCTCATTTCTCGCACTACCTTTTGCTCCTTCCACATCTTTTTCAATTTTTATTGCTATATCTCCATCCATTAAAACAACAGCATGCCTTCCCCTGCCTATCCATTTTGGTCTTTTTAGAAGGGACAAAATTGCTTTTGCTCTCTTTTCACTTATTTTGTGTTTAATCATTTTCTCCAGCAAAATCTTCATAATTTTTTAAAAGAATTCCCCTAAATAAATGTTAAGATAATGAAAGAATAAACATAACAAAAGAAAAGGATTAAGCGCATCTGTTTTTAATCATCCCATTCTTCTTCTTCCCAGGTATCGTCATCAAAGTCATCTTCGTAATCATCATCCCACTCATCCACTCTAAACCTCATAAAGAAATCCATATGAAAAAAACTTATTTATAAAGTTTTTGAAAACATTATTAAATTTAAATAAGTGAAGAATATTGGGGTATATGAGGAAATTTATCCTTTTCATTGCAGTAATGTTTTTCAGCACAACATGGGGCATGGAATCAATAACCCTTTTATCCCCCGAAAATTCAACATATACTTCCAACCAAACACCTATTTTTAAATTCAGGGCAATAAGCTACCAGAGCAACGGCTTCTCCTGTGAATTGCTAATAGGCAATGTTGGCTTTGGCATAAATGAATCTGTATTGAATAATACAGAAACCAGCATAATTGCAAATCATACCATATCGGAAGGTAAAAAAGAGTGGGGCATAAACTGTTCAGATACAAATTACATATATTCATCCAGAATAATATATATTGATATAAATGCCCCTGAATTTTTGGTCAGCTTCCCGCTCAATAATTCCTGGACAAATGATACAACGCCCCGGATTAACTTCACTATTTTTGATAATATATCGCATTCAATCGATTTTATCATTTATGTAAATGGAACAAAGGACAAAGAGGGAGAAGCAATAAACAATACCCCCACAAATATAGAGCTCTCTGAAATGGAAAATGGTCCCCATAAAATAACAATTCTTGTGAATGATAGTGTGGGCAATCATTTCAATGATTCCATCTTCATCCAACTGGACCCAACCCCTCCCAAAACCCCCCTTTTAATATATCCAGAAGACCTTTCCTTCCATGGGAGTGAGGTTTATTTTGAATTCAATTCATCAGACAATATGGACTCCAACCTAAACTATACACTTTATATTGATGATGAGCCAAAAAAAAGCGGTTTGACATCTGGAAACAATACACTAACAAATTTCACAATGTTCATAGAGGAAGGGGGACACACATGGAGGATAAAAGTAACTGATGATGCAGGAAATAGCATATATTCCCCCTATAAATATTTCTCAGTTAATGATACAACCCCCCCAAATTCTGCACCAACAATCCTATACATAAATGACTCAAACATGG
>CAZTVD010000135.1:0-1812 GCA_964616955.1 Candidatus Woesearchaeota archaeon | reverse complement strand
ACACAGGAATATGTTGAATCAACAAAAGAATTTTTGAAAAACACTCAGATTGCTGCTGACATTGCGGGGTTTATTATCTCTGTTACCCTTTCTATGATCACACCTGTTGAAGTTAATCCTGTTGTAAAAATGGGTAATCTGGAAACCACAAACGACATAGACAATAACCTTGTTGAATGGGTGAAACAATCATATTCCACCTATGTTTCCCAAACACCAGTTATAATAAGATATGTGGATGAAAATGGGAATATAGAAACAGACCATCAGGGTATTTTAAAAACAACAATAAAATACAGGAGTAATTTATGAAAAAAGGAGCTGTCACAATATTTGAAATAGCCCTTCTGGCTGTCCTAGCCACTGTTCTTGTTGTTGTTTATAATGTATTTGCCCAGACAACAGTGGAAAACATTGTTTTAAGGACTGCCAACACAATTCAGGTGCAGGAATGCACCTTGACATTATTGAGTGTTTACAATAAAGATTACAAAAGGGTTGTAAATTTTGAGGACAAATCTGGAGATTATGAAAAATTAATAGAATTTTATGACATCCCAACAAAATACGAACCAAAAAACCTGTTTTCAGAAGTTATAAACTACAAAGTAAGAGAGGGTGCAGGAGGAAATTCCAAATGCAGCTCATTCATATTTGACCCAGAAAAATTATACAAAAATGAAAAACCAATAAGGTGGGTGAGCGGTGAATAAAGCACAGGTAAACCTCATAAGCGGAGCAGGAATGATAATTATGACTATCTGGGCTATAATAAACCTGTGGGCATATACACAGGATATGGGCATGGCAACAGACATGAGGAACAGCATAAACCTTGCATTGCTCAACAGCGAAAAGCAAAGGTCCTTATTCTCCCAAGAAAGGATATATGCGCTTGATAGGGCATTGTTAATGGTAGGTATAAGGAATGTGGAAGATTGTGGTTATATTGCTGCCAGCACTTTTCCTTTCATACCTGTTTTGAACAAATCGCATTATGTTGCATTATCCTGCCCAGATGGCTATGTAATCAGCAAGGGCCATTGCTGCCCCGATAGTTCTCCACCATACCAATATGATGAAGATAAAGGTGTTTGTACAAGCCCAAAGGACAGAATTGGGCTCATGCCAGAAGAACCAACAAAAAAAAGTGTTTTTTCACCAGGAATATATTACTGGAAAAAAGACGGGAAAGAATGTGTCCCTTCCTGGGAAAAAATAGGGGAACTGGTGGATGAGTACCTGAAATGGGATTTTGGATTTATTGATAGTGATAGGTTCCTTGAAAACAATAGGTATTCCATAGTTTCCGAAGAAACATATTCAATGGAAAAAGAAGGGGATATATGGAAAACAACATTTTCCCAGAATTTCTTCAAAAATGATTATGAAATCAGATATGGTGGGAATATTATAGAAATTTACAACAAAACCAATAATTTTAAAGTAGCTGAGGCAAAAAAGGGTCAAAAAGTAACTATAGAGGAACACAGGTTCACTATGGTGGGTCCAAAACCCCACTACATTTCCCTCCCCCTCCTTCCAGATGGCAGCACAAGAACCTGCGAAAAAATAAATGATATGTATTTTATTATTGAAAGCCTCTTCAATGAAAATACAGGGGGATATGAGTATTTTGCAACTCCAGCAAATGATAGTTGTTTAAACATAAGCAAAACCAAAACCGCGCTTCCGCTATTCCATATGGTAGAACTGAATAATGAGGATGAAACAATAAAAGTAAATGTAACTATCCTTGACAACAAGTCGGGCAGTTTTATAGCATTGGAAGAAATTGAACCATTGAACTTT
>CAZTVD010000134.1:0-1829 GCA_964616955.1 Candidatus Woesearchaeota archaeon | reverse complement strand
CCCCGCTTCCCTCCCCTGAATAAAGAGAAAATAAATGAAATAAAAATTGAAATCTCTGTTTTGAGCATACCCAAAAAAATAAGGCCATCTGAAATAAAAATTGGAAAAACAGGCATTATAATCAAAAAAGGCAATAAGAGCGGGCTTCTTCTTCCGCAGGTCCCTGTTGAGTTTGGGTGGGACAGGGAGGAATTTTTGGAGCATTGTTGCCTGAAAGCAGGAATTTCTTTTGGTGAACTTGATGAGGCAGAAATTTATGGATTTGAGGCAGAGGTTTTCAGAGAAGTGGTTCCAGAAGGAAAAGTTGAGAGAGCATTATAATTTTTTTAGCCAGAAAACCCATGAAAGAAAAACAACACCAATCATCCCTTCCCTCCACATCAAATTGTGGATTATTTCAAAATCAAAATCCAATGAGAGGTAAAAAGTGCTTACCAATCTGATTATGTTTGCCATGTAAATGACTGCAAATGCAAAAACTATACCTTTTTTCCTTTTCCCAATTTTTATTTTTGGTGTTGCAAGAATCAATCCAATGAGTGCAAAAAGGGACCTGTATCCTGTGCATGCCCTGTCCACACCCATTGCAAAGCTCTTGTATGTTATTGTTGGCATTCCTGGCGGGGATGGTGAACATTCCCCAGAACAATAATAAATTGTGGAGTTTATGCCGAGGGAATTAAGAATTAAATTCACCTGAATTGCTTCCATATTTTGCATGTAAAAAAAATCAATATCAAGCGCCATTATAATGTAAATGGGAATGGAGGCAATGCCGAACTTGACAAGGAATAAGAGAACTTGCAAAAGTTTTTTCTGCTCCCTGCTCAATCCCTTTTCAAATTCTTTGAACTTTTTCCATATTTTTTTTATCATTTGCAACTCAAATCATGTGCTTTTTTAAGGATGACATTTGCTGTTTTTTCCTCCCAATTCCCCCGCCTTTTTGCCCTTTTAATCAATCCCTTTATTTTTTTGTGGAAATACAGGGCAGATGAAAGGGCATCCCTTTCGTGCCTGTTTTTTGTTTTGAATGGAGAGGAGAGGATTGTCTTTTCTTTTGGTGTTAGGTCCCTTTCCGGCTTGAAATAAACTGCTCCAAGGTTTGTTGCTATTTTTTTCACTTTTTTTACATCCCTGCTCACATCAGTGCACACAGCAACAGGCTTTCCATGTTTTAGTATTTCCCTTTCGGGATTCCTTGCAATCCTGCTGCTGCATACTTCAATAAGGTTGCCCTCAAAGTCAATTATTGCCCAGGACATATTTATTCCTGCATCAATCCCCACTATTGTATATTTACTCAATTCCCAACACCTTTTTTATTTTGCTTATTTTTTTGTCCCCAAGACCCTTTATTTTTTTCATACTTTTTTTGTCAGCCATAAAAAAACCAAGCGGTGTTTTGAACTCTTCCAAAATCCTTTTTGCCATTTTTGGACCAATGTCCGGGAATCCCTCCAACAGGTATTGCCTCTGCAACATTATGTTTTTTGGCTTTTTCTTTGTTCTTAATGCTATTTCCTTCGGCTTTTTGTCTTCTCTTCTGTCAAGTGCCCTTAAAATAGCTGCAGTTTCCCCTGCATCTTTTGTATTTAAAATGACCATTCCATAATCAAGTATGAGGGAGGCAATTGCTCCAAGGAGTGCTTTTGGATGTATGTTTGGCATGCCCAGCAAATCATCCCCTTCCACAATTATTACAGCCCTTTCATATGAGGTCATTTCTTTTGCCTGTTTGAAAATCCTGCCGTCAATAATGCTCTTCACAAAGTCAGAGACTGTTTTTCTCTCAACAGCGCATTTTCCAGAGATGACATAATATGCAA
>CAZTVD010000133.1:0-1839 GCA_964616955.1 Candidatus Woesearchaeota archaeon | reverse complement strand
AGTATTTTTCCAATATTTTTTTGTGTTCTTCTTTTAATCCCGGTCTTAGAAGCGGAGTATAATTTGTTTTTCCACCCACATGACTAATCATTTCCACAAGACCTTGTTGTTCCTCCAAAAAAATCTTTTCAACAAATTCTGGCTCCCTGAATATTTTCCTATAAATCTCACCTATTGGCACTTCTGCATCGCCACTCTTTCCATATTCGCTTACCCATATTCTCCTCTTTACAGCAGTTGCTTCTTCCTCCATAAAATTCCCTTAAAAGATGATTTTATAAACATTTCTTTTATATATTTTAAATAATATATTTTTTATTATATTTTTTTTAAAAAAAATACATACAGAAAAACTTTAAAAGCCCTCTTCATTTCTAAACTTCAATGGCAAAGGAAAGCATGATTGAAAAGGTGAAGAGGCTCATCCATTCGCAGGAGCAGATAAGGAATATGAGTATTGTTGCCCATATTGACCATGGAAAAACTACACTTTCAGATTCCCTGCTTGCGGGTGCAGGAATGCTTTCCTATGAGACTGCAGGGGACCAGAGATATCTTGATTTTCTTGAGGAGGAACAGAAAAGGGGCATAACCATCCAGGCGTCAAATGTCAATATGGTGCATGAATATGAAGGGAAGGAATACCTTATAAACCTCATAGACACCCCGGGGCATGTAGATTTTGGGGGGGATGTTACAAGGGCTGTGAGGGCTGTTGATGGTGCTCTTGTTGTGGTTTGTGCTGTTGAGGGTGCAATGCCCCAGACAGAAACAGTTCTCAGGCAGGCATTGAAAGAGAGAGTCAAGCCGGTTCTTTTTATAAATAAGGTGGACAGGCTCATAAATGAGTTGAAACTTCCGCCTGAAAAAATCCAGGAAAGGTTCATAAAAACAATAGATGCAATAAATAAAATAATTGCAAATTATGCTCCAAAAGAATTTATTAAAGAATGGCAGATAAGGGTTGAGGAGGGGACTGTGTGTTTTGGCTCTGCTGTTGATAAATGGGCCCTTTCCTTTCCAATAATGAAAAAGAAAGGGCTAACTTTCAGGGATATTTACAATGCATATGCTATTGAAGGTCCTGAAAGGCAGGAAGCATTAAAAAAATTGATGGAAAAAGCACCATTGCATGAGGGAGTTCTTGATATGGTTGCAAAGCACCTTCCCAATCCAAAAGAAGCACAGAAATACAGGATTCCAAAAATATGGAGCGGAAATTTGGAATCAGAAGAGGGAAAATCTTTGCTGAGTTGTAATCCGAACGGACCAATGATTTTTTGTGTTACGAAAGTTGTTGTTGACCCATTGGCAGGCGAAATCACAGTGGGAAGATTGTTTTCAGGAACTGCAAAAAAAGGCGAAGATGTGTTTCTTTCCCTTGCACAGAGAAGCGGAAGAATACAGCAGATTTATGTTTTCAAAGGACCGCAAAAATTCCCTGTTGAAGAGGTTCCGTGCGGAAATATCATAGGAATTTCTGGTGTTAAGGATGCTTCCTCGGGAGAAACAATAAGCAATAAGGAGAATATAGAGCCGTTTGAGGAGATAAAGCATATTTTTGAGCCTGTTGTTACAAAAGCAATTGAAGCAAAAAATCCAAAGGATTTGCCAAAATTGATTCAGGTCCTTAGGAATCTCACTAAAGAGGACCCCACATTAAAGGCAAAAATAAATCTTGAGACAGGCGAGCATCTTTTGTCCGGGCTTGGGGAGCTCCATCTTGAAATAATTGAACATAAAATTGAAAGGGATATGGGCATACCCATAGTCACTTCTCCTCCTGTTGTTGTTTACAGGGAGAGCATTGAGGGAAAGAGCGGGGAAGTGGAAGGAAAA
>CAZTVD010000132.1:0-1850 GCA_964616955.1 Candidatus Woesearchaeota archaeon | reverse complement strand
TTTATATTCCAATTTACAAGGTCTATAATTACTATTTATTAATTCTGTTTTCTTGTCTTTCTGCAAATATTCTATAATGTCTGAAAAACTAATATCACACATATTTCCTATTGAAAAAAAATAGGATAATCCCACACCTTTTTTTATGGCCCAATCAAGCATTGCTGAACCAAGTGCCCCGCTCTGTGATATGAACGCCACATTACCTTTTTTTGGCATTCCTTCAAAAAATGTTGCATTCAACCCATTTATGACATTCATGAATCCCATGCAATTTGGTCCAATTATTCTCATACCATACATCTCCGCCTTTTTTTTCACAATCTCTTCCAATTCCCTGTTTCCTGCTTCTGAAAAACCCGCACTGATTATCATTACATTTTTTACCCCCTTTGCCCCGCATTCATCCATAATTTTTGGAACAATCTTTGCAGGCACAATTATTATTGCCATATCTATTTTTTCGTTTATGTCCAAAACAGACTTGTATGATTTTATACCCATGATTTCCTTTGCAAAGGGGTTTACGGGAAAAACTCTTTTTTTGGATAAAACAAGGTTCCTCATCATCACATTTCCCACTTTCCCTTTGTGTCTGCTTGCACCGATTAATGCTATTTTTTTGGGATTAAACATGTTCTCCAATACAGCAATATTAATATAAATAGGTTTCATCAAAAGATTGATGAAAGGAAAATTTATTGTTTTTGAGGGGATTGATGGTTCTGGGCAGAGCACGCAAATAGAGCTTCTAAAAAAATACCTTTCAAAAAAACATGATTGTGTTCTTACAAAGGAGCCAACAAACAATCTTCTTGGGGGAATAATCAGAGCAGCATTGAGAAGGGAATGGAAAACTGATTTGAGGACTTTGCAGCTGCTTTTTTCTGCGGACAGGTGCCATCATCTTGAATTTTTTATAAAGCCTGCGCTAGAAAAAGGAAAATGGGTTTTGAGCGACAGGTATTTTCTTTCAACAATAGCATATGGTGCTCTTGAACTTGAATGGGATTGGCTAAAAAATCTGAGCAGCAAATTTCTTGTCCCTGACATTATTTTCATTCTCGATGTTCCTGAGGAGGTTTCTTTAAAAAGAATTGACAAGTCAAGGGCTTCAAGGGAATTTTTTGAGGAAAAGGAAAAATTAAGAAAGGTTAGGTCAAATTACATGAAAATTTTTGAAGAAATGAAACATGAATGGAATATTTTTATAATTGATGGCACAAAAACCATTGAGCAGATACATGATGAAATAAAATCCATTGTGGATGACTTAACAAACAATAAATAATTGGCTGCAAATTTGTGGCTTTTTGGTTCTTTCCCATTAACCAAGATATCTCATGATTATTACACTTATTATGAACAGAGCTGCAATATAGACCACATACTCCGGCTTTATTTCCAATTTGCTCTTATAATCCTCAAAATATCTTATTATGCCCCCCATTCCAGCAGGCATTCTCATTCCCTTTTGGGCTTTTTTGTTCATGTTCTTAACTCCCTTTATCCATTAATAAATATTTTGTGACCGGCCTGTAGTCCTCCTTTTGTAAGCCCCATGGAGATGGGCTCTGCGACATCTGACTGAGCGGCTCTTGGCCTTTCACCGTCCGGGAAGACCGTTTCAACAAATCCAGGGAAACTTCAGCTTCATAGCATCATAATTTACCCTGGCTGTGTCGTTTCTGCGTCTTTACCAGGAGGTTCCCCCCTGTCCCTCGCGGGACCGGACTTTTTAAGGTGGGAGAGACTTCCTCAGCGGATAGCGGTTTTTTCCGCTCCCTTTTGACAGGGAACCGCCGAAAGTCGCACGACCGGTCACTTAATTATGAGGATTCGATAGATTT
>CAZTVD010000131.1:0-1855 GCA_964616955.1 Candidatus Woesearchaeota archaeon | reverse complement strand
AGGAATTGAAAGACCTTTTGATTCCATTAAAAGCAAATATTGGCGGGAAGGAGAGGATAATATGGAAGTATTACAAGGTGGATAACTCCTCTGTTGAGAGAGCAATTTTATCGGGAAAATTCAAAAAACAAGAAGAAGAAAAAGGGAGAGAGGAAATAAGGGAAAGAAAAGGTGCAGAAGGGGTAGAGAGATTATTGGAGAAAATAAATGCCCGCCTGTTAGAAAAAAAGGTCATCAAAAAAAATGAGATAAACTGCATAATTGAGAGGGGCGATGAAATAAAGCAGAAATACTTTCTAAAAATAAAAAACAAGAAAAAAATAAGTGATTCAGACATAAGCCTGGCTTATATGGAGGGAATGAACAAAAAAATGCCAATCATATTTGCAACAACAGGCACCCTGTCAAAAAAAGCCATTGAAAAGAAAAAAGAATTTGGTTCTCTTTTTTTTGTTATGGAAATGTAAATTTATATTATAACATAGATAAATCTTAATAAATGATTTGAGGCATATCATCAAAATGACGAAAAAGGTCATCAAAAGGGACGGGAGAATAGTCAATTTTGACCCTTCTCGCATAAGAAATGCAATCAAAAAAGCAATGATTGAAACAAGCAGATATTCTGAAAAAGCACTTGAAAAGGTCCTGAATTATGTGCTTTCAACAATTGAAAAAAATTTCACTGACAAAACACCGCATGTAGAGGAAATACAGGACATAGTCGAACTTGGGCTTATGAAGTATGATTTGTATGATGTAGCAAAAGCCTATATTATATACAGAAAAGAAAGGGAAAACATAAGAAAGGAGAAGAAAAGAATCCTTAACAAGGAATTTATTGACCCAATTGAAAAATCCTTTTCGCTCGAAGCAATAAGGGTGCTTGCCTCAAGATACCTTGAAAAAGATGAAAACGGGAAAATAAAAGAGGGATTGAGGGAATTATTTGAAAGGGTGGCTCTTCTTGTTGTTATACCTGACATGCTTTATGATGAAAGGGTTTTTTCAAAAAAACCCGTTAGCAAAAAAAAGAACGAAAAGTTCAATGCAGAGAAATTTGACAAAAAGATATCCCTCAAACTGGAAGGAAAAAAGGTTTTTTTCAACAAGTATCACCTTGAGAGAATGAAATATCTTTATGACAACCTCAATGCTGAGGGAAAAATGAAAACCAAATGGTCAAAATTTCTCAAAATGCTCATCAATGGCGAATTCAATAAATATTCCAGGAATCTTGGGGAATATTTCAAAATAATGGTGGAAAGAAAATTCCTCCCGAACAGCCCCACACTATTCAATGCAGGCAAACGGCTCGGCCAGTTGTCTGCATGTTTTGTGCTTGACATAGAAGACAACATGGAGAGCATAATGCAGGCAACAACAGATGGCGCAATTATTTTCAAAAGCGGAGGGGGGATTGGCATAAACTATTCAAAATTAAGACCACAGGGGGATGTTGTATCCTCCACATCAGGAGTTGCTTCTGGACCCACCTCATTTATGAAAATAATAGATGTAATGACAGAAGTTGTGAAACAGGGGGGGAAGAGAAGGGGGGCAAACATGGGGATTCTTGAATCATGGCACCCGGATATTTTGAAATTCATAAGATTAAAGGAAAAGGAGGGTGAATTTGAAAATTTCAATATTTCTGTGATGTTTGATAAAAAATTCTGGGAAGCATACAGCAAAAAAAAGCCCTACAAACTTGTTAATCCGAGAAACAAAAAAGTTGTGGGTGAAATAGACCCAAATAGCCTTTTGAATGAGATAGCATATCTTGCATGGGAAAAAGGGGACCCTGGCGTGCTTTTCAAAGACAATATAAACAAAAGAAATATTCTGAAAAAAG
>CAZTVD010000130.1:0-1861 GCA_964616955.1 Candidatus Woesearchaeota archaeon | reverse complement strand
CAACTTATACCGTATGGGTTAATGCAACCGATGCAGCAGGAAGCGGAGAATGGACAAGAGAATGGTATACATTTACAACAATGCCAAATCATGCACCCAATCAACCAACAAACCCATATCCTGTTGATACACAAACAAATGTAGACCCTGAAATAGAAAGATTACAATGTTACGTATCTGACCCAGATAATGATGATATGGATATAGCATATTACTGGGGAAATGGAACACTTATCGGAATTGACCATAGCCAAAAAAGTGGGCATCTATCTTCAATAGACATACCAGTTCTTGATGAGGATACAACATACACCTGGTATGTGAATATAACAGATGAATATGGAGCATGGACACTTGGACCAACATGGGAGTTTACAACAGGTGAATTTAGAAAAGGGGGAAAAACAGAAGCACGAATACAGCTTGTAATCCTTGTATTGGATAATAATACAAAACAACCAATACCTGATGTAACAATCAATATAAATAGAGAAATATCTCCACAGGTAGCAGGTGGACTTATACAAACAGCATCCACTGATTTATCAGGGTATCATACATTTGTCCTTGGAGATGGACAATACCTTGTAACATGTTATAAAGAAGGATATAAACCACAAATATTAGCAATAGATTTAACTAAACAATCATCGCTTGTATTTAACCTTGAACCAATAACTACAGAACAACCAATGAACTACTGTGTATTTGTAGTGATATTCCTATTACTTGCATTGTTACTTACATATCTCACAAAAAAAGAACAAATAGAAGAAAAATATGGTTTATTACTGATAATAATCTTAAATACAATTGGGGTTATTTTTGCCATAATCTCATCATGCTGGTTCCCACTGCCAATAATAGGCGTAATCCTACTATTAGCAGAATTCTTATGGATTCGAGGCTACCTGGGATTAAGATGGTAAAACCGATAATATTTTGCATCATGTCCTTACTTTTATTACAACCTATTGTTATTGCTAATCAAAATACAGATAATACATCAATAATAAACATTGCATTCACTTTATCTGATTTTGATAACGAAAAAACCATTGTTATACCTGAAAATTATCATGTTAAATCAATTAATCTTAAACAATACAAATATATAAAAATCCCTGATGAAACACCAACTATGACTTTTTCTTTTCAAACCCCTTCAGACATTAATCAAAAAAATAAAGATATAGTCTACTACAAACAATATGATTATCAGATATTACGGAAAAAAAACAAAGAATACATAAAACTATTTGCACCATCTGTTTCTTATGACGAAAATTCTAAAATTAAAAATTATTATCTCGAATTCACAATAAATGTTGAAAAAACCAATACAAAGGATACATTTACATCACAAAATGAAAATGAAATAGATTACCTCATCATAACTACTTCAGCATTATGGTCAACACTCGATACTAATTTCAAAAACTGGAAAATAAATACAGATGAAAAAATCAAAACAATAAAAATAGTTAATTTATCTGATATTCTGTCAGACTCAGATTGCTGGGTTAACGGCACATACGGAGATGCAACAAATACCTCCAATGGAAACCCATGGGTTGATGATGGAGAGGAGATACATACTGCTTTTGACCTTTTCAATGACACCCAAGCCAAAATCCGTAATTACATCCGCAAATCAGTAACACTATATAATACAACATATGTTTTACTCGTTGGAAATAAAAATATTTTACCACCAAGAATGATATGTTCTTATGCCCATAGTGGACCAGAGGGAACATGGTATAACGTTACATCTCATGCATCAGATATGTATTTCTCTTGTTTACACAGCAGTATGAATAACAATACAAATAATAGATGGATGGAAAACAAATTTGGG
>CAZTVD010000129.1:0-1863 GCA_964616955.1 Candidatus Woesearchaeota archaeon | reverse complement strand
AAGCAAGGCGTTTGCTGTTTGGAATAACAATAAAAATGCCAATGCAAAAAAAAGTTTTTTCATAAAAAAAATAGTCTCTCCTAACTTTAAAAGTTTGTGGGCTATGTTTCTCTTGAAAGATAATCCCTGCAAACATGTATTATTTTTTTTGCTTTTAAAAAAGACTTAATCAGTCCCTTTTTTATTCTCCTCTCTCTTTTGCTTTTGTGCCTTTTCAAATATTTTATTATTTCCATTGCAGTTTCCTCTACAAAATGCTCATCACTCGAATCAACTTCAACAATAGAAACACCGGAAATGTTTATCTCATCAAAATTTCTGTCAGCTTCTATCAGTGATTCAAGGTCCTCTGTGCTCTCAGCATGTCCTCTCTTTTTCACTCTTTCATATGCTTGCCTTGGGGGAGTTTTTAACCTTATTGCAAGCCCGGGCTTGGGCATCAAAAAACAGCTTATGTCATAAATCCTGCTGTTTTTTAATTCAGGCAGGTACCCAATTGCATCAAATAAAGGATGTCTTTCCATAATATATACAACTCTTGAAAAATCATTTGCATATTTTAGTTTTTTTTCAAGAATATCTATATCGCCCTCACATAAATCCTGTTCTTTTATTCTTTTCACCTCATTATCAAATATTCTGGCGCTTTCTATTGATGGGATAAGGGAAAGGAAATCAAGAATGCCAAAAAGTGCTGCTTTTTTTCTCCCCCCGCCATTATACAAAATTCCTCTCTGCGTCTTTCCCCAGATACTCTCAGACGGCATTTTTATGTGATAAACTAAATACCCCTCTTCTTCAAGCACTTTTTTTACTTTTTTTGCAAGTGTCGTTTTTCCCGAGGCGTCTATGCCATAAAGAACAACAAGATTGTCAACAACATTGAACCTTTTTAATGAATCCATCAAATTAACTAAAACATGTTCGCATAAAAAATTATTTAATTTTTAACAAAAATAAATGGGGCCGCCGAGATTTGAACTCGGGACCACCAGCGCCCCGGGCTGGTATCCTAGACCAAATTGCCCAGCCACTTTTTGATGAAACTTTTTCCCAAAAAGTTTCTTCTAGACCACGGCCCCCCAAAAGGAATATCCCACAAATGATTTAAAAAATATTGGATTTAAAGATAATGCCTAAAAAAAACATATGGGGGATAATAAAAAATCTCTCCTTCAAAGGCAAGATGGGGTTTCTATTATGGATTATGGGGTATCCAACAGGGTTTATTGGTATTGTTCTTCTTTCAACAGGAAATCATTTTCTTGGATCATTTTTGTTTGTTCTTCCAATTTTTGAGGGCAATCTCGGGATTTTTCTGATTGGAAAAGAAATTTTCGAAGAGATAAAAAAAGAACTAAAATGATTATATCAATTCTATTAATGAGTCAGCAATTTTTTTCAATTCTTTAAATTCCTTTATAACATAATCATAACTCTCCTTTTCAGATGAAATGGTCCTTGTTTGGGGGAACCAAACAAATCTTATGCCAAGTTTTCTGCAATAAGCATCCTCATCCAACCTATCCCCCACCATCAAACACTCGTCAGGTTCAAAAGAAAAATTTTCAAGAACATATTTAAATGGAATTAACTGAGATTTCCTTGCCTTTGTTTCCTCAATACTAACAACATCATCGAAAGTAAAATCTATTTTTTCAAGCGCCTTCCTAACATGTTTTTTCGTGCTGTTTGAAACAACCACAAGGGTCAAACCTTTTTTTTTCAAATATTTTAGTGTCTGCACAACATCTGGAAAAGGTTTGAGTGTAAAAAAATAAAGTTCAACAAATAATTCAACAAATTCTTTCAGCATTTTTTTGCTCATTCTCCATCTCATCTCCTTTAACATGTTTATGTAAA
>CAZTVD010000128.1:0-1892 GCA_964616955.1 Candidatus Woesearchaeota archaeon | reverse complement strand
GAGTTTGGTTACATCTTTTTCTTTCAAAAAAACTTTTCCTGAAGTGGGTTTATCCAAAAGACCTATAAGATGAAGCATTGTGCTTTTTCCAGAACCAGAAGGTCCCAATATAGCAACAAATTCTCCTTTATTGATTTTTAGATTAATGCCCCTCAGAGCTTTTATTTTATGCTCGCCCAGAGTATAAATTTTATTGACATTTCTCAACTCAATTATTTTATTCATTTTTTTCTCTCCGCTATATTCATTATGTTTCTCAAAAATCCTGCAATGGTGAATACCTCTTTTTTTGTTAATCCTGCCCTGCTTATTATCCTTTTCATAACAATTTTCATATTTATTTCCTTTTTTTTGTTTCTTTTCCCCATTTTTTCAATTATTCTATCCAAGAGCAGAAAAACTGCTTTTTTTTCTTTTTCACCTGCAATGTTCCTTTTTGCATGCTTTTCATAAAGTTCATACAATATTATTGCACAGGCATGTGATATATTGAGTACAGGATAGGCTGGATTTGCAGGGATGTTCACCACAAGGTCACATTTTTTCAGCTCCTCATTCTTCAACCCAGTGCTTTCTCTTCCAAAAACAACCCCTACCCTCCCGCCAATTCTTCCTTCAAGTTCTTTTGGATGCAAAAAAATTCTGTTAACATTTCCTCTCCCACCTTTTTTTGCTGATGTGCCTACCAAAACATCAAATCCCTTTGTTTCAAATTTTTTTTTGATTTTTGCTTTTTCAAGTATATCTTTGGCATGCTTTGCCCTGACATATGCTTCTTCTGTTATCCTGCACGGGTTTATGAGTATCAGCTCCTTTGCCCCGAAATTTTTCATAACTCTTGCTATAGCTCCGATGTTTCCGGGATTTTCTGGTTCAACAAGTATTATTGATATCTTCAATTCTGACCACCTTTGGTTTTGTTTTAGCCCCGCATATATCACAAATTTTTGATTTTCGCGGTTTCATGCAATTTGGGCAATATGGCACCCTTTTGAATTTTTTGTTTATTTTCCTGTTTTTTACGGGCATGAATTCAATACCCATTTCAATACACAAGTTTGCTACAGCAAAATCATCTGTTAATAGGACTGCCCCCAAATCAAGAGCAAGTGCAATTATGCTTTTGTCTGCGTCTGATAATATCCCTGAGTCTCCTGTTTTTTTCCCTGTTTCCTCCACCATGTGCATGTATTTTTTTTCAGGTTTTTTGACTATTATGTCAAGGGCATTTAACATGCTTTTTGTTCTGAGATCTTTTATTTCTTTTACAATTTCTGGCGTTGTATAAATATCGCCTTCCAATTCTGCCCTTTCAAGATTTATGAATGCAGAGGAATCCAACACATATTTCATAAATTTATGAATTTCCTTTTTTTAAAAAATATATCCTATTTTGGCATAACAATAAATTTAAGATAAAATGGGTTCATAATATCCATGTTTTTGATGGCTGAATTCATTTATATGGCAATAAGCGTGCTTGCCCTTGGCTATATTTTTATGGATTTTTTCAGAAAACCATCCACTGAGTTTTACCATTATACCCGCGCTGGTTGGAGGGAGTTTGAGTGGGCCTGCCTTGCAGCCATACCTTCTATTGTTTTTCATGAATTGGGGCATAAATTCACAGCAATGGCTTTTGGGGGCGTTGCTACTTATTCCATTCACCCATTGTTGTTTGTTGGTGTTGCGCTTAAGGCAATAGGTTTTCCATTCATTTTTTTTGTTCCTGCTTATGTGAGTGTGGCAGGCATACACTTTGGATGGCAATTTTCCCTTATTGCTTTTGCCGGGCCTCTGGTCAATTTGTTAGTATGGGGCTTGAGTTGGTTTTTATGCAAGTATGGGTTAGTGAGGGGTGATTGGTATTTGTTCTTTTTTGTTGTATTTGT
>CAZTVD010000127.1:0-1909 GCA_964616955.1 Candidatus Woesearchaeota archaeon | reverse complement strand
AATTGGAAGAGAAACTAAGAGAGTTAAACAATCAATAGAATTTATGAATAATTTTACTTTATTTTTTATTTTGAAGGGTTAACAACAAACAGGGATAAGTCAACACAGCTAAAAATATAAACTCTATTGACATTCAATAAAACATGGACAAAAAATTATTTTCCCGTGAGGTTTTTGATGGTGTTGTGGGTATTGTGCTTGTGCTTTATGCACTCGGCATATTCATACAATTGGTACTAACACAGACATTGAGCGCAGAATACATATATACACCCAACTTTTGGCTTCAAATGTTGCTTGCTGTGCTAATAATATACATTTCAAAAGACAAGATAAAAGGAATAAAATGGTGACAAGGGAAACTTTTTAAAAGAAGTCAAAGTCATAATTGAACATGGCAAAAACAAAGAAAGTAAAAAGTGCAGGAAGGTTCGGAGCAAGATATGGATTAAAACTGAGAAAAAAACTAATTGAAGTGGAAAATAAACAAAAGAAAAAACATGAATGTCCCTCCTGCAAAAAAAAGGGATTGAAAAGAATTGCCTCAGGAATTTGGGAATGCCCAAAATGCGGTAATAAATTTGCAGGAAAAGCATATTTTCCGGGTGATTGAATGGCTCTTTCATGCATAAGATGTGGAAAAAAAATTGAAAAAAGCGAATTGGGAAAAAAAATAAGGTGCCCTTATTGTGGGGGAAAGCTTCTTTTTAAAGAGAGACCAAAAATAACAAAAAAAATAAAGGCAATCTGAATTTCAGGAATATGCAAATAATAATAAAAGAAGCGTTCAAAAACCCAAAAAAAGCAAAAAGGATTCTGGAGCCAGAATCAGAAAAAAAAATGAGGAGTTGCGTAAAACTAAGCGCTTCAAAAAAGGAGCTTCACATTAAAATTGATGCAAAGGATATCAATGCAGCAAGGGCATCAGCAAACACATACCTCAGACTAATAAACATGATGAAAAAAATAGGTGGTATTTAATGGATGTTAATAAGAAAATAGAACCCCTTGTAAAAAAACTTCAAAAATTGCAACAACAGATGGATGTTTTATCAATCCAAAAACAAAACCTGCAAATAGAACTCAGTGATGTTGAAAATGCTTTGAAAGAAATAGAGCTAAGCCCTGAATCAGAAGTTTATGAGATTATAGGCAACATAATGATAAAAAAAGAGAGGGTGAGGGCTGTTGATACTCTAACAGAAAAAAAGAACAACCTTGATATGAGAATGAGATTTATTGAAAAACAATTAAAAAAAGTTTCAGAGGACTCAATGGAATTGCAGAAAGAAATCCTCAAAATCAAGGAGGGCGAGAAGAATGGGTCTTGAAGAAATAATTGCGTTTATTGAGGAGATAATTGAAGATAGGACAGTGCCGAGGAACATAAGGGAAGTGTTAAAAAGCGTGAAAGAATGCATAGAATCAGAGGATGAAAAAGAAGTGAAAAAAGACAGGGCAATACAACTGCTAGATGACATAAGCAATGACCCGAACATGCCTGTATACACAAGAACACAGATATGGAACATAATAAGCATGATAGAAGAAGCATAAATGACAAAATATATAAAAATCCCTGTTAAAAAACATATTAAGTGGTGGAGATGAAAAAAAAATTCATTGAAATAAAAAATTCTATTTTTGGAAGAAAAAAAGAGGATTATGTTGAACCTGCAGAGTATATTGAACTTTCTCCTGAAAAAAAAGAACCAAGTGCAAAAATAAAAATGGAATATTTTATTCTTACAGATTTTGCTGATGTAAAACCAATTATTGATTCTTTAAGGGGCGGCTATACAATCTCGCTTGTAAAAATAAAGCCATTAAAAGACAAGGACATAACTGAATTGAAAAGGGCAATAGACAAAATAAAGAAAACAGCAGATGCCATAGGGGGGGATGTTGT
>CAZTVD010000126.1:0-1917 GCA_964616955.1 Candidatus Woesearchaeota archaeon | reverse complement strand
TTCACTACAAACCAGGGGGGCTTTTGACTGAAATGCCCATGTCACTCAGACCAAAAGTACAGAAGATTATAAACACAATAACATCCCCAAAAGGAGCATTTATAATAGGATTATTTGTCACTGTATTTCTTTTGCCATGCACAATAGGGCCATATATCATTGCAAGCGGCATATTGTCCTTTATGCAATTAATAGAAGCTCTTCCCTGGCTTGTTTTGTATAATGTTATTTTTGTAATCCCCATGGTGGCAATAGTGATTGTTGTCTACAAAGGCATATCAACAGCAGAGGACCTGACAAAATGGAGAAAGAAAAATATAAAAAATTTGCATGGAATCGCAGGAACAATAATACTCTTATTGGGAATCGCCATGTTTTTTGGACTGATATAATTCTTTAATTATTAAAATCTTGTAAAATAATTAAAAACTATGTACTGGGCTCAAAATTTTAAAAAAGAGGAAATAAAGGAGCTTATAATTGCTTCAATATGTGTTGGTTTCATAGCACATTTGTTTCTTCATATGGGATTCAGGGATTGGGTGTTGAACTGGGGGGCTGCAACCCTGATTGCAGGATTTTCTTATGTTATCCATGAAATTGCCCACAAGATATGGGCTGAAAAATTGAGTTTCAGTGCAGAATTCAAACTTGACTGGAAACTTCTCCTTGCTTCTCTTTTCATAAGCACATTCAGCTCCATGCTTGGCATGGGCATATTAATGATAATGATGGGTGGTGTGCACATAAAAAAACTCCCATCATCTGTTTTGAACAAGGAATACCATAATATAACAAAAGAAGAAGAGGGGAAAATAGCTTTTATGGGTCCTGCTTCAAACGTTTTGCTGGCTGTTTTTTTTAAGTTTTTAGAACCCCTTTCCCCTGCTTTTTCTGCAGGAGTTTATTTAAATTTATTGCTTGCACTTTACAACACCATGCCATTCCCCTCCCTTGACGGATTGAGAATCTTTTACTGGTCAATAATCCCCTGGCTTTCTCTGTTATTGAGTGAAATAATTATGATTGTTTTGATTGGATGGGTGCCTTTTGAGCTTATTTTTCCCCTTTTAATAGTCATATGGATATTCCTTTTTTTCTGGCTCCAAAAATGTACAAAAGCGCCCTACTAGTAAAGGTTAAATATAAAAAAGCATTTATCATAATTAGGATTGGTGCCATATGACAGACGAAAAGGTGAATTCAAGAAAACTTTTGAACAAAACTGTTGTATCCAAATCTGGAAAAATGTTTGGAAGAGTGGGGGATTTGGTTTTTGAAACAAAAACAGGGGAGATAATATACCTTGTTCTGGAAAACCCCACATCCTTTGCATCAAACTTTGACCTTGAAAAAGATGATATGGGAAGGTATCAGATACCGTTCAATGCTGTTATGGCTGTTGGCGATTTGATTGTTGTTGCAGAGGAAGATATTGTATGAGGAAAATGATAAAGGAATACAGGGCGTATTTCTTTATTATAATGCTCCTTCTTGTAATAAATATCCTTTTCTTCTTTGTTGTGACCAGAACAACCACCTGCAATAGGTACAATATGGCAACAGAATGCCTTGCAGAATGCGGGGATAACTGGGCTCTCTCAGACCACCTGTTTTATTGCAGTTGCATGTGCAATTCAACACTTGGACAAACAGCCATTGTATAATTTTATAAATATAAATCTTGATTTATTTTTATGAACCCGGATATAAAATGGCTTGGGCATGCGGGTTTTGTTATAAATAACAGCATATACATAGACCCTTACAAAGTAAAACAGGGAAAAGCAGATTTAATCCTTATAACGCACAAACATTTTGACCATTACGATGAGGAGAGCATAAAAGCAATTTCAACACCAAAAACAAGGATAATTGCACCTGAGGGCTGTCCCATGGCAGATATTGTTGTGAAAG
>CAZTVD010000125.1:0-1965 GCA_964616955.1 Candidatus Woesearchaeota archaeon | reverse complement strand
TATGTTCTCAAAGACAAAGCAAAGATAATTGTTGCAAAAAAAACAATAATACAAAGAGCGCTTGAAAAGAGGAATATGAAGGAAATGGCTGAAAAAATTAATGGCATCCCAGCACTCATATTATCAAACATGGACCCTTTTGAGCTCTCAATAATATTAGACAAGGAGAAAGTCCCTTCCTATGTCAAAGAAGGACAGGAAGTTGAAATGGATGTATTCATACCTGCGGGCGGAACAAACTTCTCACCAGGACCCATCTTAACAGAACTTGCCGAAGCAGGATTAAAAACAAAAATAGAGGGGGGCAAGATAAAAATACTTTCAGAGAAAAAAGTGCTATCAAAAGGAGAAAAAGCAAGCCAGAAAATTGCTTCCTTGCTCAAAATGTTTGATATAAAGCCAGTGAGAATAGGTATCAATATAAAACTGGCTTTTCTTGATGGAAAAGTTTTTGAGAATGTGCATGTGGATATTGATGAATTCAAAAATATGTTTGAACAGGCACATACAAGCGCTGTATCCCTCTCATACAATGCAGGGATCATAAACTCTGAAACAATTAAGCTCCTCATTGGAAAAGCACATAATGAAGCCCTTTCACTTGGGGTTTATGCAAAAATTTATAATGAGGAGACAATGCCTCTCATTTTATCAGAGGCAAATGCTCATGCTTTAATACTGAAGGGGGTGTAAAAATGGAATATGTGTATGCAGCATTACTGCTCCACAAAGCTGGAAAAGAAATAACAGAGGATAGTGTGAAAAAAATCATGGAAGCAGCAGGCATAAAACCAGATGAAGCCAAAATAAAATCATTAATAGCATCTCTTAAAGAGGTAAATATTGATGAAGCAATAAGCAAGGGCATGGCTGTTGCAGGACCAGTACGGGCTCCAGCACAGGAAGCAGCAAAAGAGGAAGAAAAGGAGGAAGAAAAGGAGGAAAAAGTTAGCGAAGAAGAGGCAGTAAGCGGATTGAGTGCCCTTTTTGGCTAAACCTCTTTCTTTTTTTAAAATTAAATAAAAAAGAATTATGCATATTTCAGCGCAAGCAGGAAAAGAATGCCACTGCCTATTACTGGGATTATTGAAGCATAAAACCAAGTCATGTTTGTCAAATAAAACTCATATATTTTCCAGAAGCCCAATGCAAGAAACTCTACCACTGTAATTAATGCAAATATTATAAATCCATAAAGCAAGGCATCTGATTTGTCCATGTTAAAGATTAATTAAGAACCTATTATAAAACTTTGCTTATGTTGAATTTTTTCATTGTCTTTTTTGTAGGGAAATGCTTGGATACCTGCATCTCAAAAGAAATATTATTGTTGTTTGTTGTATAATAAAAAATGATGTGTGGTTTTGGAAGTCTTGTGGTTTCCAATTTTTCTTCAAGTGTTTCTTTATACCCTTTCTGGACACAGACACCGAATAATTTAGCAATTCTTACATTGCCTTCTAATTGTTCTTCAAGAGGAAAATCATAGATTGTTTCCCCGCTTTCAGGATATTTCACACCCCATCCAGCAATTTTCCTTTTTGATTCCTTCAATATTTTTTCAAAATCGCCCTCAATAACATCCATATTTTTTTCAGAAGTGCCATTCCCATAAAGGGATATTTTTTTCATTGGTATCATTCTTGTTGATACCTCAACATTGAGAGAACAGAGATAACCATTTATTGAATCAAAAAAGAGAATGTCTGTAACACCATTATTTTCCCATTTAATCTCCCTTAAGGCACAAATACTTGTTTTTTCCAAATTGCCAAAATTATTTTGAGATGTCCAGTAAAGCAGGAGATTATAAGCACAGAAATCATGAAATGTTCTTTCAGCATTACCAAGAGTGCACATATTGAAAATAACAAATTGTTTTTTAAGAGGTTTTTTCTACTCCAATATATAATGAACAAAAGAATAGCCAGGATGATAAGAAAAAGCCATATTGTGCTTGAAGTG
>CAZTVD010000124.1:0-1997 GCA_964616955.1 Candidatus Woesearchaeota archaeon | reverse complement strand
AAAAAAAGGGGGGGGAGGAAGGGAATCAAAAAAGAGGGGGAGGCAAGGGTGGTGCTGTTCGGAACGCCAAATTCAGGAAAATCATACATATTAAACAAATTGACAGGAAAAAATGTTCAATGCACACAGAATCCTTTTGAAACAAAGGAACCGGAAGTGGGGATGATTGATTATGAAGGGGTGAAGATACAGCTGATAGAATTGCCAAGCATTTACAGAGGTTATGGAGAGAAAAAAAGGAATTATCTGAGCTTGGCGTATGCAAGCAATTTGATTGTAATGCTTGGGGACAAAAAATTATGTGAGGAAGAACTTAGGGGGATAGACACTAAAAAAATTTTTGTAAGGGATATTGAAGGGATAAAAGAAAAAATATGGAAGGAATTGGGGTTCATAAAAGTGTTTACAAAACCAGTGGGGAAACCAATAGGCGGGGCAATGGCACTAAAAAAAGGAGCAACAATAAAACATGCAGGAGAAAAGATTCATAAGGATTTCATTAAAAATTTCAAGTTTGCAAAAATATGGAGAAAAGGGCATATCCCCGGAAAAAGGGTTGGCCTTAATTATAAATTAAAAAATGGCGATGTCATAGAATTTCATATTGGCTGAACAATTTTATAGATTCAAAATTTTCAATTGGTTCTTGCTGTTCAGGGATAAATGCCCATGGAGGGCGGAACAACATATATCCTTTTTTGGAGAATAAATTGATGGAATTTGCATTAAGGGAGGTTGTCTGGATAGCATAAGGCACATTTAAATCCTCCAAAGCCAATGGCGGGATTATTTCCTCAAATATTTCCAGCATGTTTTCCCCTATTCCCTTCTTCCTGTATTCCTCATCCACAACCATCTGCTCCAATTTTCCAATGCATGGATAATTTGTGCCATGAAAGGAAACAAAGGCATTATCCCCAATAAAAGAAAGGTAACCAACCATTTTGTTTTTCAGAACATCCACAGAGATTATTGTGGGGATTTCACTGTAAAAATTCTGCCCATCCACACTCCTAAGCAACATGAGGGGAGGAAACCATGCTTCAGGAAGCTGTTCTTTCAATTCGTCAAACTCTTCATATAATCCCTCTTTCTTTCTCTCATCTGAAAAGTCCAATAGCAAATACGAAAGCAATAAATTATTCTTTTTTTCCATAAATACCAACCACCCAGGATATTTTTCAAACAAACAATCCATATCAACACCAAAATCATTGCAAAAACATTCTATTGCATAAAAATAATTATCAAGCACATTAGCAATAGCAATTATATCCTCCAAGGAAGGCCTTTTTTGTGCAAATTTTTGCAGAATCTTTTCTTTATCCTTTTGTGGATGGATTGCTTTTTTGCACAAAAAAGCCAGTTCATCACCAAAAAGAGCGGAAATGCCCATAAGAAAATACTGAAAAATGTTTTTTTATTTTTTACCAAAGAAATGGGAGAGTTTTTTCTGGTTTGTGTGGATTCCAAAAACCTTGCTTTTTAATGGTCCAAGCATGGTCCTTATTTCCTCCAAGCATGTTTTTCTCATGTTTTTCATTGCTTTTCTTGCTGCCTCCCTCACAACCCACACTCCCAGCGGGACATCATATGTCTTATCAATTTCCCTTATTGCAATAACACTTGCCTGCCTCTTTTTTTCAAGAAGGTATTCAAGAACAGGAAGCCTTGATGCATAATAACCCCCTGCTGTGTTTTCAGCATACTTTTTTCTTCCATCAAATAATTCATAATCTGTATTCACTTTAACATAATCCCCCCTCCACCAAAAAGTATTGGGATGCCACAATTCAAACAGCTCAAATGACCACACCTCTGGAAGAAGGATTATTTTGAAATTATTGCCATAATGCCCACCCTCAAAAATATAATAATCATCTATAACAGGAAAATCCCTTATTTCTTTTATGATTGATTTTCCAATGGAGTCATCGGTGGCAGTTATGCTCCACCTTGTTGGAACAAGTTTTTTGTTTATGCCAAGCAAACCTGCA
>CAZTVD010000123.1:0-2000 GCA_964616955.1 Candidatus Woesearchaeota archaeon | reverse complement strand
TCTTAACTAAAAGGTGTATTACTACAGAAAGCAATGTAGAGGAACACTGTGATGAAGAATGCACCACAGGGTCAGCAGTTTGTATCTCACCCAATGAGTTAGATAGCAAAAAAGATTCCCTATCATGCAAATATGCAACAAAATATATTTGTGTGGGTTTTGGAGAGGAAAGTTACTGTAATTGTATTGATAAAACCTGCTTACCAAACCAACAAGAAAACAGCACACCTTCATGCATATTCAGCTGCCCGCCAAACATGCATTATGACTCCAATGGGGGCAAATGCATATGCGATACAGATTATTGTTATGAATCCTGGGGTACGGGTTGCGTGCCAACAGGAACAAACCAAAATTGTGCTTATTGTGGCGATGCATGCGGAACAAATGAATACTGCAACAATAAAGAGTGCATATGCAAGGCAGGGTATACATTATGTGGTAGTAAGTGCGTGAATACACAAACAGATGAAAACAATTGTGGGAGTTGCGGGAACTCATGCGGAAACAATGCTTATTGCAGCAATGGGGTGTGTAGATGTTATCCGGGTTATAATTATTGCTATGGAAAATGCATAATAGGAAAATGTGAACCAACAGATGGCAAGGATATTGAGGGAGGAAATACAGGTGATACTAAGACAGGTCAAGAAACAGATGGGCAAGTCCAATAAATTTTTAAATCTCTTCAAAATGGTTTCTTATAAGTAAAAAGGAGGTGTCAAAATTGGCAGAGAAAAATGAAAACACTGTTTTTGTTGGAAACAAACCATCAATGAATTATGTGCTTGCTGTTGTAACCCAATTCCACAATGGAGCAAAAAAGGTTGATATCAAGGCAAGAGGGAGGGCAATATCAAGGGCAGTTGATGTTGCAGAGATTGTGAGGGGAAAATTCTTACCCGATGTAAAACTTGGAAAAATAGAGATAGGCACAGAAGCAGTGAAAAATGAGGGGAAAGAAGAAGCAAATGTGTCAACAATAGAAATAGAACTCACAAAATAAACCTTTTTTTTGATGTTTTATGATTAAAAAAGGAGATTCTGTAGCAATAGATTATGTTGCCAGTGAGAACAATAATGTTTTTGATACAACAATAAAAAAAGTGGCTGAGGAAAATAAGATATTGAAAGAAAATGCAAAATACGAGCCAATAACAATAATTGTTGGTGCTGGCCATGTCATAAAGGGTCTGGAAGAATCCCTTATAGGCAAAAAGGAGGGGGAAGAATATGAGGTGGAGATAGAGCCAGAAAAGGCTTTTGGAAAAAGAGAACCTGAAAAAATGAAATTAATCCCAATGGCTCCTTTTAAAAGAGATAAGGTAAAACCACGCCCAGGAATGATGGTAAATATTGATGGCATGGTTGGTGTGGTTGCTTCTGTTTCAGGCGGGAGAGTTATTGTAGATTTCAATCATCCCCTTGCAGGAAGAAAAATAAAATACAAGGTGTGGGTGAGGAAAATTCTTAAAAATAAAGAGGAGAAAATAAAAGGAATATTCAATTTTTATACAGGCATGGATGCACTGGTAGAGGGAAATGAAATAATTTTTAAAGGGGATGTCCCTTCAAGAATAAAGGAAAGAATTTTTGGGGATATTAAAAAATATCTTGGTGTGGATGAAGTGCGTTTTGTGGAGGTTTGGAAATAAATAAAAAGACATATTCGCAAATAAACAATAAGGTGATTTGATGGAAGGAATATTGGAATCAGCAGTTGAAGCAAATCCTGTAGAGGGCATAAAGAGCCCAAGAATAATATCAAAAACAAGAGGTGTAGACGAGGAATTGTTGGAGATACTCGAAAAGAAAAAAACAGCAATAAAAGTAGTTGGTGTGGGCGGAGGAGGAGGAAATACAATAACAAGAATGAGCGAAGTTGGGATAACGGGGGCTGAATTAATTGCAGTTAATACTGACGCCCAAGACCTTTTATGCACTATGTCTGATAAGAAATTTTTAATAGGAAAAGAGATAACTGGAGGTCTTGGAGCAGG
>CAZTVD010000122.1:0-2013 GCA_964616955.1 Candidatus Woesearchaeota archaeon | reverse complement strand
AGGGTATTTTTTGCCTGTTTACAAGGGATGGGAATACAGGGGCAAAATGGCAGAAACAACAATAAGAAAATGGTTCAGCAAATGATTTAATTTTGAAAAATGCAAAAATAACATGATAGCTGGCATTGAAACCGAATTACCAGCATATAGCAAAAAATATCTTGAAAGTGTTCCTGCCAAAAAAATCCTTAAAAAAGAATATTTAGAGGAAATCGGGTTGAATGTTTTTCAGTGCGATGATTTCAGTGATTCCTTCCTTGTTGAGCTGAACAATGCGGGCTTCAGGATTTACACTGATTATTCAAATGCAGAGGGACCATGTGAAAAATTGGAGATATCAACACCTATCTCCACATTCAAGGGAGTTTATGATTCCTGGATTATGAGCATGTCCATAGCCTCCCTGCTTTCTGAGAGGAACAAAAGGAACAAACTGGCAGCCACAGGATGGTTTCCTTTTGGAGAGGGTGCAAAAAATGCAGGAATCCACATCCATATCTCCCCTTTTTATTATTTGACAAAAGAGGTTGATACAATTATAGCTGTTATGAATTTCAATTCCCCCATAAAAAACAACAGGGTAAAAAGAAGAAAAAGCGTCAGGTATTCCGAATATGTGAAAGTTTATGGATGGACAAAGAGGATAACAAAAAATAGTGAGCATAAGGTAACAGGGGGGTCGTTTTTTTCAAAAAAATACCATATAGAAGTGAGGAGTTTGGATACGCATTTTTACCCTGATAGTTTAAAAGCAACACTTGCTTTTTTGGCATCCATACCCCCATATTACCAAAAAAAGGATTACTATCCCCTGCAATTTCTCCAAAACCCATCAACACGCTCCCTTGAATGCAAAGCAAGATGTGTAGATGGGGAAGAAAGAACAATTTCAGAAATACTGCTGGAAACAATAGACTCAAGAAGGATAAAAAAGAATTTTGGGAAGGAATCAGGGGAATTTACAAAAAGCCTCAAAAAAATTGCTGAAAAAGAGGTTCCTCTGCCTGCAGAGATGCAAATAAAAAATTTTGAAAATCTTGAAAAACTCCTCAAAACACCCCTATCAGAGGGGGGAATCATGCTTGCACCAGAAGATATAAAAACTATTGCTGGAGATAGCCCAGAAGAAATTATAAAAAGATATGAACCGCAAACAAAAAGTGCTGTTGATCTGGGAATGAGCATAAAGTCAATAATACCTATTAAAAGACATATTGAGCTGTTAACGCCTGAAAAAAGCGTCTGGTCAGGTTCTTTTTATGTTCGGAAAAGAAGAAAAGAAGAACGTGCGGAAATTCATCCCAGAATTTATAAAAAGCTTTTAGGGAAAAAAAGGGTTTATTTGAAAGATTTTGAGTGGGAGCCAATAACAATGGAATAAGACATTATTATTTATATAATAAAAGAATAAAACAGGCATGGATGATTTATTTGAGAATTATTCAAGTCCGGACATAGAAGAAGCAAAAAAACACAGGGGGCTTTTTCGCGGAATAACCTATGTTTCAAGGGCTTCTGCATTATTGATAGAATTCAATATGGCTTATGAAACACTCATAGGAATTTTGAATGCAGGCATAAGCATTACAGAAACACCATCCGGCAATCCAAAACTCGTATATGACTTCACAAACTCCTGGAGTAATTTCCAGTATGCAACCCTCTTATTGTATATTGGCCTTGGTTTTTATTATTTTTCCAAATACACGGAGGAGATTTACAAAGAAAAAACAGCATTATTAAACATATTAATCGGAAAAAAAGAAGAAAAAAGGCTGGAACACTTCCTTGGAAAATAACCACAAAAATTTGTTTGCTGAACAACTAACACATGGATTGATACAATATTCCCAAAACAGCAATTAATCATGAACTCACTTTCAGAGCATATTAACACACCAATATTGTTTTATCTTAAAATGTCGAAATAAAACAACCAAAACTTTTCGCTGTTTTTGCGATTAAAAGTTTTAGTCATTTTGGAAGAGAAGAATATGCATTACAGCAATATGG
>CAZTVD010000121.1:0-2017 GCA_964616955.1 Candidatus Woesearchaeota archaeon | reverse complement strand
GAAAATCCACACCTTTTGGTGTTTTTGGGGAGCAATTAAACCCGATTGCAACTGCCCTTGTGAATGGAGCAACATTTGTTGCAAGAGCATATGCTCTTGACCCGGATTTGAAAAACATCATAAAAGAAGCCATAAAGCATAAGGGATTTGCTTTTATAGATGTAATCCAGCCATGCATAACTTTCCATGACATAAGAAAGGACATGAAAAAAAGGGTTTACAAGATGAAAAACCACAACAAGAAAGATTTCAAAGCAGCAATGAAAAAAGCGCTTGAATGGAATTATGGGGACAGGGGAAAAATACCAACAGGAATATTTTATCAGGTAAGAAAAAAAACATTTGAAGAGCAATGGCCACAGGAAAAAGTGTGGTATAAAAAGAAAAGGACATTCAACGAAGAAAAAGCATTCAGGGAATTTGAATAAAATCCATCTCATCAAGGGACTTATCAACAATTCCTTCCATATCGATATTTTTCTCCACTTCAAGCACCCTGCTTATTTTCGGTTTTGTGGATGGATGCCTTGCAATGATTGAACAGCAGTCCCTGTATTGTTTTATGGAAATATTATAAGTGCCAATATATTTTGCAGTACATATTATTTCCTCCTTATCAAACCCTATGAGCGGGCGGAGTATGGGGGTTTTTACAGCATCGGAAGAAACGTATATGTTCTCAAGGGTCTGGGAAGCAACCTGCCCCAATGATTCGCCTGTAAAGATTGCTTTTGCACCCTCAACACTTGCTATTTTTTCAGCAAGCCTGAACAAATATCTTCTGAAAATTGCAAGCTCGTATTTCTCCGGAACACCAAGAACATTGGACTGGAAAATGTAATAGGGAATGAAATAACATTTTATTTCAGGAGTATAAGAGGAAAGAACACCCAATATATCCTTTATTTTGGATTTCTTTGCCTGTTCATTTGATTTGAAAGCATGCACATGCAGGCATATGGGGGTGCATCCCCTCTTCATAGCATACCATGTGGAAACAGGGGAGTCAATCCCCCCGGACAATAAAGAGACTATTTTTCCAGAAGAGCCAACAGGAAGACCGCCCAGACCCCTTTTTTTCTCAAAATACAGGTATGCCCTGCCCTTGACAAACTCCACAAAAACCTTTATGTCAGGGTTTTTCATATCTGCCCCATATCCTGCATTAAAAAGAATCCCGCCTATCTGCCTGCTTATTTCCATTGATTTTTTTGGGAATTTTTTGTCAGCCCTTGTGCAATAAACCTTCATTGTTTTTCCCCTCATGTTTTTCATTTCCTGAAGTGCCTTTTTTCCTATTTCATCTATATCCCGCTCCATTTCAATCACAGGAGAGAAACTTGCTATGCCAAAAACCCTTGACAAATCGCCCTCTCCTTCTGCAATAATCCTGCCATCAATCCTCTTTGTGCTCATGCCTGTCTGTTTCCTTATGTTTTCTGCAAGCTTTTTCTCAAAAAAAGACCTATTCTTTCCTTTCAGGGCAATTTCAGAATATTTCACAATATATTTCATAAATTGAAATAATGCAAGTTTTTTAAAAAAGGTTCGATTTTTAAATTAAATGAGAAGATATGCAAGACATATTGCTTTTCCCAAAATAGGAAAAAAGGGGCAGGAAAAGCTGGGAAAGTCAAAAATTCTTGTTGTTGGGATAGGAGGATTGGGAAGTGTTGTTTCAATGTACCTTGTGGGTGCGGGGGTGGGGGAAGTCAGCATAATGGATAATGATGTTGTTTCTATAAATGACCTGCAAAGGCAGATAATATACAGGGAAAAGGATGTGGGCAAACCAAAAGTTAGAACAGCAAAAAAAGCCCTTGAAAGCATGAATTCCCTTGTGAAAATAAATGTTATAGAAGATTATTTGGACAGGGGGAATGCGGGGGAATATATAAAAAACATGGATATTGTATTTGACTGCACAGACAACCTGAAAAGCAGGTTTGCCATAAATGAAGCATGCTTCAAAAACAACATTCCTTTTGTATCAGCAGGTGTTGTGCAGGACAGGGGA
>CAZTVD010000120.1:0-2023 GCA_964616955.1 Candidatus Woesearchaeota archaeon | reverse complement strand
CAGCACGCTTATTGCATATCCCCCCCCAATGCCAGAGGAAGTTATTTCTCTCTGTGCTGTTTCCTGCAAATTTGATTGGACTGTTGTTATCCAGTAATAAGCTGCTGCTGCAGCACTCACAGTCATCATCAACAACAAAACTGTTGCTATAACAGGTGTTATCCCTTTTGAGTTTTTTAGAGCCATTCCACCCAAAGATACCATCACCTTATTATGACCTGCAATAATTATCACCCTTTTGGACAGTATGCCGCTTTCTTTTCCATCCGCCCAATTCAGATAACATATCCACCTTCTTCACCCATGCTGCTTTTAACTGCTTTGCTTATCAATTGCCTTGTGTATAATTTTTTTATTTGTGTTGTTAATTGGCTTATTTCTTTTACCATTTCCTCGTTCTGC
Source organism: Candidatus Woesearchaeota archaeon (assembly GCA_964616955.1). GTDB lineage: Archaea > Nanobdellota > Nanobdellia > B33-G15 > B33-G15 > CAZTVD01. The sequence continues at coordinate 1,621 of CAZTVD010000120.1, read as the reverse complement.
TTCTCAATTTTTTTCAGTTCGTCCACAACAGGGTTCATGTCCACTTCCACATTGCCCCCGCTTTCCTCTATCTCGCTTGCTTCTTTCAAAATATCAACCATTTCAACAACATTTTCAGTCAAATCTGTTGTTTTAATCATCAATTCAGTCATTTTTGCCTGCAAATTTATACTCACAGTTACCATTTTGTCCACCTGCTCAGTGAGTTTGTTTATTGCAGATTCAAACTGGTCCCATATGTGTGTTTTTTTCTCTATTTCTTTTATTTTTTCTTCAAGAAGTTTTATCTTGTCTGAAGAAACTTTCCTTTTTGCAGGCATGCTAAAAATAAAGAAAGGGATATATTAAAAGTTTTAGTAATTCTCCATTTCAGGCATTTTTGGACTCTCTGATTTTCCTGATGCTGCTATCACATCATCAATCCTCAATATCATTATTGCTGTTTCGCTTGCTGACTTTATTGCCTGTGTTTTGACATCAATTGGTTCTATTACTCCCTGTTCAAGCATGTCTGATATCTCTCCCCTGAAAACATCAATTCCATAATTTTTCTTTCCCGCTTCATGCTTTGCCCTCATCTCCACTATCATATCAATTGGGTCAAGCCCGGCATTTTCTGCAAGTGTTCTTGGTATTATTTCCATTGATTTTGCAAATGCTTTTACTGCCAATTGTTCCCTTCCTGCAAGCCCCTGTGCAAATTCTTCAAGACCCATTGCAATTTCTATTTCCGGCGTTCCTCCCCCTGGAACAACCACCCCATTTTTGACAATTGCTCCCAAATCACCCAATGCATCCTCTATTGCCCTTTCAATTTCATCAAGAACATGCTCAGTGCTTCCCCTTATCAATATTGTCACTGCTTTTGGGTTTTTGCATTCTGTAACAAATGTAAGCTCGTCCTCTCCATATTTTTTCTCATAAACTTTTCCTGCAAAGCCTATATCATTCTTTTCAATTTCCTCTAGACTGCTCAATATCTTTGCACCGGTTGCTTTTGCAAGTTTTTCCATGTCTGATTTTTTCACCCTTCTTACTGCATATATGCCTTTTTTTGCCAATAAATGCTGCACAAAGTCATCTATTCCCTTCTGGCAGAACACAACATTGGCACCGCTACTGGCTATTTTTTCCACCATTTCTTTCAAGCTTTTTTCTTCCTGCTCCAAAAATGCCTGCAATTGTTCTGGGGAGGTTATCCTTATCTGCGCATCATTCTCCACTTCTTTGACTTCAAGAGCCATGTCAAGGAGAAGTATTTTTGCATTTTCCACTTTTGATGGCATTTCTGAATGTACTTTCTCCTTATCAATGACTATGCCATGAATGAGGATGGTATCATCTATGCTCCCGCCTGTCCTTTTCTCAAGTTTTATGTTGTTCAAATCTATCTCTTTTTCATCGCTCACTTGCAATATTGCATCCACCAGTATTTCTGCAAGTTTGTCCCTTGCAACTTCTGCACTTTTTCCTGTCATTGCTGTTTTGGCGACCTTTATCATAAAATCCCTCTTCTTCTCACTTATTTTTATTCCCAATTTTTTCAGAATCTCCTCTGCTTTCTCTGCTGCCATTCTATATCCTTTTGCTATGACTGTTGGATGAATCTCCTGGTCCAATA
>CAZTVD010000119.1:0-2047 GCA_964616955.1 Candidatus Woesearchaeota archaeon | reverse complement strand
AGAATATGTTGTGACAGCTTCAAGGGACCCCTCAGTATATAGGGGCATACCTTTTCAGGTGGAAGTGGGGCTTGCCTACGGAGGGTCAATTGGGGGGGAAACAACAGCAAAAATATTGAGATTCGCAAACAAAATGCCCCTTTTATGGGATGCTGCTGGCTGCGGCATGACATTTGCTATAAAAACAATGGATTGGAGGAGGTATGGCCTCAACCAGCCAGGCGGGCAGGGGGTGCCAACAGGACCAATAGCAATCCTTGTTCATTTTTTCTCAGCATGGGTCCCATACACAAGCGAGGGAAAAACAGCAATAGCAAATTACCCCCTTATTATAAAAGAAATAAAACTTGCATTACAGGAAGCTGCAAGGGGGTTGAAAAGGTATTTAACAAAAAAATATAGTGCAGAAAAAAAGAAAAAAAGGGTCTCCCTTTTTGTGAGGTATTCGGGGCTTATTAGCGATGCCCTGAGTTCATTAGCAGGAAGGGACAAAAGGGAGGTTGAGAGGATTATAGAAAACCTCCTTAAAAAAAGATATGGTGATGTTTATGAGAGAATCGGAGAAAAAACTTAAAGAATTTGGAAAGAAGATTCTGGAGGAATTTGAGAGGTGCGACAATCCTTCCATAGAGATACCCGTAAGGTCCCTCAAAAATGTGGAATATGACCCTGAAAAAGGTTTAATAAGTCTTGGTGGGGCAACATCAAAAAGGTTTTTTTTCAATGTTGCGCACGCAAAAAAATTCATGCAAACGCTCATGGTAGCAAAAATTGCCAAAAAACTTGTGGAGGAAAATGCCACAACAAGCATAAGGGACCTTTTCTACTCGCTGAAAATACCCATTCCAGGAATAAAGGACAACATATTCAATGACCAGACAGAGTCAGACCCAATAATAGAGGACCTGGAGGTCACACTGGATTTGTTAAGGGAGGAAATGAATCTGAGGGCTGACAAAAAAGGCACAATGATTGGGGACATGGTTATAGAGGATGCAGGGGATGAAATTGATTTGAGAAGGCAGGGTTCAGGTGGATGGAGCATCCCATCAAAAGTTGAGGGGGATGTCATAAAATTCAAGGAACACACTGCAAAATTTGTTTTGTTTGTGGAAAAAGCAGCAGTATGGGAGAGGCTGAATGAGGACAAAATATGGAAAAAACTGGATTGTGTGATGATAACAGGAAAAGGTCAGCCAAGCAGGGGCATAAGAAGGTTATTGCACAGGATGAGATATGAATTGAATCTACCTGTAATTGTTTTCAATGATGCAGACCCATGGGGGTATTATATCCATAGTGTTATAAAACAGGGCTCAATAAACCTTGCTTTTCTCAGCCAGAAAGTTGGTGTGCCTGACGCAAAATACATTGGTCTTACAACAATGGATATGAAAAAATTTGATATAAGCAGGAATGTGGCGGACAGACTGTCGCAGGTCGATATAAAAAGGGCAAAAGAGCTTCTGAATTACAAATGGTTCCAGACAGAAAAATGGAAGGAGGAGATAAACCACATGCTCAAAGAGGGAATAAAACTGGAATTAGAAGCACTATCAAACAAGGGGATAAGGTATGTGTCTGAAACCTATCTGCCACAAAAAATAGAAAATGGGGAATTTCTTGATTAAAAGGACAACTCATAATATCTTCTTGTTTCGTCCAACTTAATAAAAGCCAAGGCAAGTTTTTTTACTGAAGGGATATAATACTCAGAATGGATTGTATTGTAAATTTTCATCAATTTTTCCCTATCCTGCTCCCCCACTTCCTCATGCTTCAATATTCTCTTTATATTGTTTGAAATTCTTTCCAAATGATAGTAAAGGGATAGGACCTCACTTCTTTCTGAAGGGGAATAATTGGTTTCAGGCGGGTCATTGCTCACTCCTATTTCCCTGATTTTTTTGCAAAAAGAAAATATTTTTTCATCAATCCCTCTTTTTAACAAATCTTCAACAATTTCCCATCCATTCGTTTTGTTTTCCCTTTTAATGCCCTCAAAAAGCAGTTCAACAAGCTTTATCTGCTCCTCCACATCCATGAA
>CAZTVD010000118.1:0-2049 GCA_964616955.1 Candidatus Woesearchaeota archaeon | reverse complement strand
AATATATCCTTAAAAACCAAGTAATTTCTTACATATTTTTATCTTTGTTTTTTGTTCCAGCAATGGAAGAGAGGTCTATATAGTATTTGCCATCTTTTAATTTATACACAATCGGACTCTCCTTGGAAAAGAGTTTTGTTAAATCAATAATGTATTTTCCAGGACCTATCATTGTTATTGTTTCTATATCAAGTATTACTGGCACATCTTCATCTTCCTTTATGCCTATAAGGTCTTTAACATCCTTCTCCATTTCCTTTGCCTGTTTCTCTGTCAATCTTGGCGCTTCTTTTTTCCATTTTTCCAGGTTTTCTTCCCTTACATAATAAAAGAAATGGCTCCCGCATTCGCATCCCTTTAATAATTCCTGCGCACCATCAGGATACTGCTTCCTGCACCTGACACATATATGAGGCATGATTATTGATTGTGCTGTATTTATTTATGGTTTTCTGTATTTATTTCACTTCTGACCTCTCAAACATTTTTGCTGCAAGAAGTACAAAAAATATGCTGAAGAACAGCAAGACAGGGAAACTTATGTAAAGAGGAAGAAGGGAATAACCTGTGAGGGAATATCTCATTATATCAATCCCATATGTTAATGGACTAAGGTAGGAGAGAACCTGAACAAAAACAGGAAAGTTCTCTATTGGCGTAACTGCTCCTGAAAGGAAAAAAAGGGGGAATATAAAAAAATTGACAATCACATTAAAACCCTCAAATTGCTCAATGATTGAGGCAAAAATCAGGCCTATTGATATAAAAACCATTGAACATAGAATCATGGAAAAAAAGGCCAGGGGTATGCCGTATATATTGAAAGAAAATCCCATGAAGCTTGAAAGAATCAGGACTATGGCTGTTTGGATAAGTGTTGTGGTGGTCCCTCCCGCAATTCTCCCAAGAGCAATAGAAACCCTTGATACTGGCGCAACCATAACCTCCTTCAAAAATCCAAATTCCTTGTCAAGCAAAACAGTTATTCCTGCAAAAGTGGAGGAGAATAAAACAAGCATGCCAAGAATGCCGGGGGACAAAAAATTGATATATTCCCCGCCTCCAACAGAAATGCCCTTAAAACCTGTTCCAAGAAATCCAAGGAACATAAGGGGCATAATGAGGCTCGAAAGTATTCTTGACTTGGACCTCCAGAACCTCTTCATTTCCCTCAACCATAAAATATAAATGGCTCTCACCCAAACCTCCTCCTTGCAATTTTTAATTTGAAACTTGGTGCAGGATTGTTGTCCCTTATTGTCCTGCCAGTGAAATAAAGGAAAACATCTTCCAAACTTGGCTTTCTCATATTAACAGAAATAACTTCAAGACCAAGATTTTCAGCGCTTTTGATTATTTTTGGTATTTTTGTCTCTGCTTCTTTCATGGTTATGGATATTGTGTGATTATGCTGTTTTATTTTTTTTATCCATTTCTCCTTTTTGAACTTTTCAACAAATTTGTTTGCATTTCCCTTTATTTCAAGGGAAACCACATCCCCTCCCAATGTGTTTTTCAGTTTTTTTGGCGTTCCTATTGCAATGATTTTGCCCCTATCAATTATTGCAATCCTGTCACAAAGAAAATCTGCCTCTTCCATATAATGTGTTGTTAAGAATATTGTCATTTCCTTTTTCTTATTCAGGTTTTTTATGTATTCCCAAATTTTCCTCCTTGTCTGGGCATCCAGACCAAGCGTTGGCTCATCCAAAAACAAGACAGCAGGATTATGAAGAAGCCCTCTGGCTATTTCAAGCCTCCTTTTCATGCCACCAGAATAATTTTTGACAAGCACATTTGCCTTTTCCTTTAAATCAACCAAACCAAGAACTTTTTCTATTTTTTTTTCATAATTCTTCACACCATACATCATTGAATGAAACTCAAGATTCTCCCTTCCTGTAAGCAAACCATCAAGTGCAGGTTCTTGGAACACAATGCCTATGCTCTTTCTTACTTCATCCCTTTCAGACAATATGTCATGTCCATTTACTTTTGCACTTCCAGAACTTGGGATAAAAAGGGTGGAGAGCATTTTTATTGTTGTTG
>CAZTVD010000117.1:0-2063 GCA_964616955.1 Candidatus Woesearchaeota archaeon | reverse complement strand
GAGTTTTGGGTGTCCGGCTGATTACATACTATTTAACAATAAGTGTTACAAATGCAATGAGGGCTATTTTTTTCAACAGGGTGTCTGTTGCCCAACAGGATACAGTGGAATAGACGGTATTTGTTGTCCAGAAACATATAAGATAATAAGTGGGGAATGCACAAGACATGTATGTGGGGGGGGAAAAACTCTTTTCCATATAGGTAAAAATTATTTGTGCTGTCCGTATAATTCAGTTTATAATAAAGAAACAGGAAAATGTGAAACAGAATTGGATGGAACAATTATATCTGTTTCACCAGAAGAAGCAACCAAAGAAACAATTGCCCCCCCGGAAACACCTGAACCACAAACAGCAAATTTTGGGGAAATGAACAATTACCTGAGGTTAACTGGAGGAAGAAACAAACTTATTTTTATAAGCTTCCTTGTTGATAAGGTTCAGGAACCAAAAACAGAGAGAGTTTATGTAAATTTGAGTTATGGGTATAAGATAATATCAAATCCAACAACAATAACAATAATGCCGCCAAGTTAAAAGAAATCAGTTATTTTTCTCTCTTTTTCCACAATCATCTCGCCATAAACACCATCATACCCTGGCTTTACTTTTAACTCCCCTTTTCTCATTGTTTTTATAATTAAGCCGATTTCCTTGTCAATTTCAAATATTTTGGAAATGGGAACATTTAAAAGGACATTGAATTCATTTCCAAACTTTTTTATGAACATATTGTAAATATCCCAGCATTTTTGGGTATTTATGCCTATTTTTTTGACTTTTGAAATTATTTCATGCAAAGGAAGAAGTTTCTTGAAATCAATAGCAGAAGGCGGTCTATAACCAGATTTTCTATCTGCCAGGTCCTCCACCCTATGTTCCACACCGATTGTTAATGGCTTTTTGCATACAGGGCAGATATTATTCAACTTGATTGCTTTTTCAGGCGGCATGGAAACACCACATTCCCTATGCCCATCCCAGTGGTACTTGCCATAAGCCGGGTCTGTTTCTATTGTATATAATATCTTCCTGTTCCTTATGGCATGAATTATGTTATCATAAGTGATTTTACCCATATCAAAAACATTACATTCCCTCCCTATTCTCCAGGGGTAGGGAGAATGGCTGTCACTATTGGAAACAAGTGTGTATTTATCAAGAGCTGAAATCCTCCAGTTCATTTCAGGGTCGCTTGAAAGACCGGTTTCAAGAGCATGGATATGCTTTGCCATGTCCCCATAACATTCCTCCACAGAATCAAACCCAGAATTGGAGCCGAATAATGAGAACCACGGAGTCCATATATGGGCAGGTATTATCTCCACCCTCCTGTTTATGTTTTTAAGGATTTCCACAAGTTCTGCTGAATCCATGCCCAAAATTGGCCTTCCATCAGCTTCAAGATTGCCCCTTTTTCCAAGCACATCAATTATTTGGAATGCAGTATCAAAATCAGGGACAAGTACGGCGTGATGTATTTTCCTTACTTTCCCGCTTTTTTTGTATATTGTAGAAATTTCCCCTGAGATAATAAATTTCATGCCATTATAATTATAAATGCCTTCCCCACTCTCAAATTCCTTTTTCAGTTCTTCCATCCATTTTTTGAAAGTGCAGTCCCCTGTGCCAATAAGGTGTAATCCCTTCATTCTTCCGTATAATGATGTATATTCTGGCACCATTTTTTTAGAGGTAGCCCTAGCATAAGGGGAATGTACATGCAAATCAGCAAATATTTCAGCCAATATAATTCATGGAGCCCTTTTCCACTTTCTTTTTAACAGCCCTTCTTGGCTCCTCCTCAAAACTGAATTCTTTCAGTTTTTTTAAATCAACTTTAAAACCAAATTCCTCTGAAAGGAATTTTATTATTTTTTTGGATGCACCCACACCAAGATAGGAAGGATGTGCAAATGTGTCTGCAAGCAAAGAGTACCCGTTAATGCCCTTTTCTTTGGCAAGAGCCAGAAGGACGCCCGCAGCGCCAATAATAACACTCACACAATCGGGCCGGACGCATACCCCCATCTTTTCAAGGTTTTTTAAGATTTTTTTGTGT
>CAZTVD010000116.1:0-2063 GCA_964616955.1 Candidatus Woesearchaeota archaeon | reverse complement strand
CCTTTGGTATTGGGATTCTCATTATCATTCTCAGTCCCCTATCATCAACACCCATATCTATTAGCCTTTTATGAACCCTCATCTCCCACGTCTCATATGTTTCCCTTCCCGAACCGCATGGGCTTCTTCTCACAGGGACCTTCATTCTTTTTGTTGGCAAGGGAATTGGTCCTTTCATCTCTACCCCAACCCTATCTGCAATGCTCTTTATCTGCTCGCAGATATTATCAAGCATCTTTGGATTAATTGATGTCAATTTTATTCTTGCTTTGGGCATGTTTAACAAACATTTTTTAACTATTTAAAAAGATTTTCCATCACTCATAACATCTCCTGCTTTCAGGCATTTTTTGCAGGTTTTTGAAAATTTCCATTGCTTTTTTTGTGGGATACCTGCCGTCAAGACATGCTGTGCATATATCCCTGCCAATAATGCTCTCCAAATCATTTACAGAGAGATATGTTAAAGAATCTGCTCCAATTATTTCAGCTATTTCATTTTCATCGTATGAATGCGCCACCAACTCCCCCCTGCTTGACATATCTATGCCATACATGCATGGATATTTTATGGGCGGAGTTACGCTTCCAACATGTATCTGGGAAGGATTATGCTTTCTCAACGCTTTTATTATGGTTTTCAGTGTTGTTCCCCTCACTATACTATCATCAACAAGAACTATGTTTTTTCCCTCAACATGGCTTTCCACAACACTATATGCTGGCATATTCCTCTGTTTTTCCTCTGGTTTTTGAAAAAGCCGTTGAGAATCCCTGTCTTTCAACAAAACCTCCCTGTAAGGCGAACCAAAGGATTCTGCGCACCCAATAGCAGCAGGTATGGAAGTAAAGGGGATGGGGCTTACCAAATCAGGGCGAATCTGCTTCTCCTCAGCCATTTTATTTCCCAATAATTTTCCCAATTCCAGCCTAATCTTGTAAATTTCCTTTCCGCCCCATTTGCTTGGCTGTCTCATAAAATATGTATATTCAAACATGCATCTTTTCCTGTCTTTCTCAACAATTTTGATTATTTCTGGCTCTTTTGACCTTTCAAAAATAACTAAGCTTCCACCCCCAACCTCAACAACATTTTCCACACCAATCCTTTGCTCAAGGACCTCTGTTTCAGAAGCAACAAAAAAAGTATCCCCCAATGTTCCAAAAAAAGCTGGTCTTATATTATGTGGGTCTGTAAACAAAAACATCTTATCGCCTATTAAACCAACAACACTATAAGCACCATCAACAACTTCCATAAATTTTCTGATACTCTGTTCCAAGCCATCGCCCAGATTGTCTGCAAGCAATCTTGCAATAAGTTCGCCGTCATTCCTCTCTTCTTTTTCCAGTTTTGGGTATATTATATTGCCATTATGGGCAATGTAAAGCTCCCCCATATTTGTTTTCCTGAAAAAGGGGGGCGAGTATCTTTCCAGCTCTTTTTTTTCCCGAGGGCCTATGGTGGGATATCTTGTCCCACCAATGCATTTATCAAAATATCCCTCAAACTCCGGAAGATTCTGTGCTGTCCCAAATGTTTTAAAACATTTGCCATCAAAACAAACGCCTGTTGCTTCCTGACCCCTTGAATTCAAGACCCTGAGTGCATGATAGATTATGTCCCTTCTCTCATTTTTTCCAAGAACACCCAGTATGCCGCACATATTATTTTAAAAAATGATTTAATTAAAAAACATAACATGCTAATATTTATATTGTATAGTAAATATAATTATCAGCAATGGTTCTCATACAAAAAAAAGCATTTTCAGAAGATTTTGACCTTGATTCAATAAAATGGTACTCTGCAAGATATGTTCTGAAAGTTTGTTTAAAAAAAATAAGGCTTGGTGTGGAAGATGGCTCAATATTTGAATTTTTGGAAGTAATAAGAAGGAGATATGGTAAAAAAAGGTATTTTGTGAGGGAACTCGAAAAAAAGGTTTTTGAATATTTGAAATATAAGCTTGAAAAACATTTAAAAGAAAACCTTGAATCCATTCTCAAAGGGGAACAGGATAACATTTACCTGACAAAAAAACCAAACACATATTACTGGC
>CAZTVD010000115.1:0-2091 GCA_964616955.1 Candidatus Woesearchaeota archaeon | reverse complement strand
TCTTTCGTTTATAAGAGGGCGAGAACATTGCAACCATTTCCTTTGCTCTTTCATCCTCATTGCTTATGTTTGAAAGATAAGCCAGATTTTCAATGATTTTTTCTTTTAATTTTTCTTTCACTGCCCTTGCTCTTTTGCCTTGCTGTATCTCTCTGTTCAATTCATCAACCACTCTTTCATCAAGCTTTGATGCCAACTCCCTATCTGAATCAAGAATATCCTGCAAACCCTCTGCATACAAAATTTTGTCTTCAAGTCCCCGCATAATCTGTCTCTGCAATTTTCTGAATATTTCTCTCCGCAAATTCATATGGTAATGAACAAGACCAACAACAAAATCAACATCCTTCTTTTTTCCTGTTTTCAATCGTTCAATTAATTCATCCACTGTATATTTTTTACCTTTTTTATCAGATATTATTCCTTCCGGGGCTGTTTTATTGTCTTTATATGCAATTTCAGGCAGAATTCCAGAGATATTTTCAATAAAAAGTTCCCTGTGGTAGGCATCATCTGGCAAACCTTTTGGAGGATCGCTCACCCTGTAAAGAAGTGGATTTTCTAATGCTAGTTTAGCCCTTTGTACAAATCTCTGATAAGCAAAATTTGATTTTTTTTTACCAAGCATATCTCACCTCCGGCATATAATACGTATAATAATTATTTAAGTTTTCTTTTAATTTTTCTTTCATAAACAGGACATAATTTAATTCTCTGCTCCTCCGGACCAATGCAATAAGGCTTGCACCCAAACTCAGTAATCCCGAGATAATTCAAAAAATTATGGTTTCTTGAAAATTCGCAATTTTGAATAAACTCACACCTCTCCTGCCCCATATCTTTCTCTTTTGAGGCAATTTTGTATTCAAGACCCTCCTTAATCCAGAAAACAGTTTCCATGAATGAAAAAACTTTCGATGATTTTAATGCCTTTATATGCCAATATTTATATTTTCCACTTATTGTTCAAAATATTTCTTTACCCATTCACAGAATTAAGAGCCATACCAACAACAACTCTTGCATATTTTTGTATCTCTCTGCCTGACCATTTTAAGTCCACTCCGAAGAGTTTTTTGCAGGGAAGCCCGCTTTTTCCATTGCATGGGTGCACTGTCTGCATGAACCAGACAAAAGAGCCCCGCCATTAAATTTTTTGTATAGGCCATTTAACTTTTAGAAAAATATGTCTGCGATAAATTAATTAATAGAGCAATAGCAATATGCTGTATGAAAAAATTGCTTTTTGCAATTGTTTTGATTATGTTCCTTGCCGGGTGCACGCAAAAAAATGAAAAAATCATAAAAGGACCTGCACAGAAATTATCTGTGTATAAAGGTGTCTGGCTCCCATTTATAACCGAAATAAAGGAGAGCCAAAAAGACATTTCTGAACTAAAAAAGGATGGTGTGAATATTGTTGCTATTGGAATCGAGATATGCCCAAAAAATAGTGTTTCTGAGTGCTGGAACGAATCAGAAGTAATAAGTGCTATAAACACCTTCCATAAAAACAACATAAGCACTTATATCCTTTTAAATCCCGCCCATCCAAATTGCTCGAATAAGGGAATAAAGCTAGATGATACCATTCCTCTTATAAAAAAATGGGCAGGAATCGCTGAAAAATATGGGGTGGCTATGTTTTCACCATTGAATGAACCGCAACTCCTTGGGAATGAAAAGGAAGTTTCAGAATGGGCACAAAAAATCCTGCCAATAATAAAAGAAAAATACAAAGGAAAAGTTGCTTTCAGGGTGCACGGCGAGGATTTGGTATACAATCTAAGTGGTTATGACTACATTGTTTTTTCGGGAATGGCTGCAGACACTGATATTTATGAACACCCGGAATGGCTAAAAAATATTCTGGAAAGCAAAATAGGAAAAATGGAAAAAAACTATAATGGAATGGGAATGGTTCTGTTTGATATTGGTGCATTCACAGGTCCGGATTATTACTGGTGGGAGCCAATTGTTCCTGAAAATGTGCATTCAATCCTTCCGGACGTCCCTAAAAACTTCTTTGTACTGAATGAAACAGGTCAGGCAGACTTTTACGAATTGCTTTTCAACAGCACATGGAACAGG
>CAZTVD010000114.1:0-2130 GCA_964616955.1 Candidatus Woesearchaeota archaeon | reverse complement strand
ATTTGAGCGATTGTGTGCAGATTGATTCAAAAACCATGAATTGCAGTTTAAACCTGACAGGCACTCCTTGCGGAATCTATTATGTAAACGCAAGCGCTTTGAATAAAGAGGGATTTTTTGTATGGAAAAATGACAGTTTTATGATTGAAAATATCTCTATTTCAGTTGGTACAGCAAATAATACATTGATAGGAACAAAAGAACCAGTATCTATTGATACATCCCATTGCTTTACTGATGATTCCTCAAATATGGAAGTAAAAACATATTACAACAATGCCATTATTGCAACAAACACAACCCCCCCATTAGGTCATGTGGATATTACATACAATACATCAAATACAGAGGGTGTTTATAACCTTACAATATTTGTTTCAAAAGAGGGATACACTGATTATGTTACAAAATGGATACACAATAAAAAATCATTGTTGAGCATAGATGAAAACTACAAACTGCTTGAGCTTGGAGATAAAGTGGAAACAGATTTTGAGTTTACTGTGAGCAATCCAACACACAGAACAAATACATACGAACTCAAAGTTTTATTCACAGATATTCCTGCAAGGTTCCAATCTACACAGAATAACAAGATGACAATAACTCTTGGACCCTATGAGTCCTATACAGGATATGTTGATGTAATTGCAGCACAATTAGGCAAATCCTCTTTCCTTCTTGAAATGAGGAACATGGATAGCACTTATGATTATGCCAATGTGACTTTTGAAGCAGATATCAGGGCAGTTTTTAATCTTGGTCTTTTTAGCTATTCAATTGCTCCAGAAATGGATTATTCTTCGATTTTTGTGCTTTTAATATTATCTTCTGCTTATTTGTTCTTTTTATTGAGAGACAAGTAGTTGCTTATATAATATAATTAATACTACCCATAACAATTTTTTTAAATCAAAAGCATAATCAAGCATATATGCCGGGGTCGCATAGTGGTATTGCGGCAGCCTGCTAAGCTCTCCAGGAAATTATTTTTCCTGAAAAATGTAGAGAGCTGTTGGGCTCACGCCCTCCTGGGTTCGAAACTTTCTTTCAGAAAGAAGATTCTGAAAGAAAGCGGTTTTCCCAGCCCCGGCGTATTTAATTTTTTTTAAAAATAGCAAAACACCATTATTTTTAATTTGATGATAATAATTTCTTTTATGTGGAAAATTAAGATAGACAGACCGGAGGAATTATATGAGAGACCGGGGGATTATTACAATAGGAAGGAAATTGAAAAATATGCCCAATCAAAAAGCATGAGAAGAAAGCAGGAAAAATTGACTGTACGCTTGGTTGAATTGTTGGAAATTTCTCCACCACTGAAAATATTGGACTTGGGATGTGGGCCTGGTTTTTCAACAAATTTTCTGAAAGAAATGGGCTTTTCTGTTGTTGGGCTTGATATGTTAGAGGATATGCTCAAAATAGCCATAAAAAAAGGTCTGCAGGTTGTTAAAGGCGATATGAAGAACTTGGCAGGAATTTTTGAAGAAAATTCTTTTGATTGTGTTATGTCTATATCTGCCCTCCAATGGATAAATATAAAAGATATGGGAAAGGTTGCAATTGGCATAAAAAAAATACTCAGAAAAAATGGGAAATTTGGAGCCCAATTTTATCCAAAGTCAGATATACAAATGGAAAAAATAGGTAAAATATTCTCAAAAAAAGGATTTAAGGGGGGCTTTGTTGTTGATAATGAAAATTCACCCAGAAAAAGGACAATATATCTGCTTCTTACCAAATAACATGTTTTTGTATAGAAGAGTTTATTAATAGTTCTGGTTTTCTTTGTTCTATGATAGATGAAGTAGAGGAGGGAATGATAAAAATAAATGGAAAAAAATATACTTTTGATGTGTGGCTATTTGGTGATGGCAGGGTTATGCAAAGGGACATGACTCTTTCAAAAGACAATAAAATAAGTGTGGAAGAAGTTCAGGTAATCCTTGATAACAGCCCGGATATTGTTGCAATTATACTTGGCACAGGGCAGAAAACACATATTGGTGTTTCAGATGAAGCAAGAAAATTGCTTGAAAAAAAGAAAAAAATAGCTATATGGGATTATAATACAGAAGATGCAGTTAAAGTTTATAATGACCAAATTTCAAAAGGTGTGAAAGT
>CAZTVD010000113.1:0-2174 GCA_964616955.1 Candidatus Woesearchaeota archaeon | reverse complement strand
TTGTGGTGCTGCCATATTGGTGGAGGAACAACCAAGTCGCTTTTGGTACATGAGGAGATTTTAGATTTTTGCTTTTTTAAGGAGCAATGAATTGATAATAATGGATATTGAACTCAAACCCATGGAAATTGATGTGAGTATTGGGGATAACTGGATTGAAGGAAAAATACCCATTGCTACTGGAATTGCAATAGAGTTGTAAACAAAAGCCCAGCCCAGATTTTGCTTTATTTTTGAGTTTATTTTTCTGCTAAGTTTTATTGCTTTTATCACATCCTGAGGGTCATTCTTCATCAATATCAGATCCCCTGACTCAATTGCTATGTCTGTCCCTCCACCCATTGCAATCCCCAAATCTGACTGCACTATTGCCGGGGAATCATTTATTCCATCCCCCACCATTGCAACAAAATTCCCTTTTTCTTGCAATCCCCTTATCCTCTCTGCTTTTTCGTCAGGCATGACATCTGAAATCACTTTTTCAATGCCCAATTCCTCTGCAACAGCCCTTGCTGTCCTTGCATTGTCTCCTGTCATCATATACACATCCAATTTCATTTTCCTCAATGTTTCCACCACTTTTTTTGATTTTGCCCTTGGTTTGTCTGAAATGCCAAAAATCCCCGCAATTTTTCTGTTATATGCTAAAAGCACGACAGTCCTCCCTTTTTTCTGAAGATTTTCTATTTTTGAGAAATCCTTTATTTCTACATTATTTTTAATCATAAAACTGGCGTTTCCAACAAGAACAGGCTTTTTGTTTACATAGCCTTTTACTCCATAACCTGCGTACGCCTTGAAATCAGAAACACCATATAACTCCCCCTTGAATTGTTTTGTTATTGCTTTTGCTATTGGATGCTCTGAGTGCTTTTCAATGCTCGCAGCCAATCTCAAAATTTCCTCTTTTTTCATATTTTCAAGGGCGATTATGTCTGTAAGGCTCAATTTTCCTTCTGTTAATGTTCCTGTTTTATCAAAAACAACCACATTTATCTTTTCTGCTTTTTCAAGAGCAGTGCTGCTTTTTATCATGATATTCTCCTTCATTCCCCGCCCGATGCCAAAAATAACTGCAAGAGACGTTGCCAGACCGAGCGCACAGGGACAGGAAATAACAATAACAGATATGGCTTTGGTTATGGATGTGTTCGGGTCATGTGTTGAAAATAGCCATATGAGGAAGGTAATGAATGATAAAAAAACAATGGAAGGCACAAAATAGGAAGACATCCTGTCAGCCAACCTTTCCCTGTTTGTTTTATTCTTTTGGGCTTCTTCCATGAGTTCAATTATCCTGTTAAATATTGTATTCTCCCCAACAGCTGTTGCTTTTATTTTCAATGGGCTGTAAAGATTGATGCTTGCAGCAATAACCTTGTCCCCTTTGTATTTGCTCACAGGCAATGATTCACCTGTCATCATTGACTCATCAACAGAAGAATGCCCCTCAAGAATCACACCATCCACAGGTATTCTCTCGCCCGGTCTTACAAAAACAATGTCCCCAACTTTTACTTCTGCAATTGGAACTTCTTTTTCCCCCCCTTTTATTATTACATTTGCTTTTTTTGGCGACATGTCTATTAGCTTTTTGAGGGCCATGCTTGCTCTTCCCTTTGCTTTTTCTTCAAAATATCTTCCTGCCAATATGAATGTTATAAAAACAGAGGAAGTGCCAAAATATTCCCAATTCTCCCCTTTAAGCAGGAGGTGAAGGCTGTAAAAGTAAGCAACACTTGTCCCAAGTGCAACAAGAACATTCATATCCATTCTTTTGTTTTTCAGGGAAAAAAAAGCTCTTTTATAGAAAACATACCCTCCTATAAATTGGACTGGTGTAGCAAGAACAAAAACAACCCAATGTATGTTTGGAATCCAGTTCAATATGTTCTCAAATATTATTATGGCTGCTGTAAATATTGTGGTGAAATACAACATTATCTGTCTTGTTATGTCTCTTTCCCCTCTGTCTTCAGAGATGCTATAGCCCATGTCAGATATTTGTTTTATTATGTTCTCCTCATTTATTTGGTTTTCATTGAATTCAATGTAAAGTTTTTTTGCAGCAAAACTGACACTTGCTTTCTTGATTCCTTTCTTTTTCAAAAGTATATTCTCAATGTTCTTTGCACATGACTCGCATTCCATTCCATTTATTTCAAAAATTTTTT
>CAZTVD010000112.1:0-2197 GCA_964616955.1 Candidatus Woesearchaeota archaeon | reverse complement strand
TGCAAGGAAAATTTGGGTGAAACCGGGACATGTTGTTATTGTTCAGCCATGGCCCATTAACAAGCAGAGGGGGGACATTGTTTATAAGTATACACAAGCCCAGGTTGACTGGCTCAAAAGAAAGGGATATCTCAAATTTGAGGACATATGAGGGAGGAATTTAAGGTATATCAGGGTGTTTTTGATAATTTTACTATAAAAACACTTTATGAGCTTTCAAAAAAATATTTTGACATTATTGGAGGCCCAATAAAAACCGGAAAAGAGGCAGATGTTTATTTTGTTTTGAAAGGAAAGGAAAAAATTGCAGCAAAAATTTTCAGGATAAATACTTCCAATTTCAAAAGAATGAGGGATTATATTATAGGCGATGATAGATTTCCTTATATAGGGAAAGGGAGGAGAAAACTTGTTTTTGCATGGACAAAAAAAGAATTTGCAAACCTGCAAACAGCCAACAAAATTGGAATAATGGCACCAAAGCCAATTGCATTTAAAAACAACGTGCTCCTTATGGAATTCATTGGGAATGAAAATCCCGCACCAACAGCAAAGGAAAACCCGCCAAAAAACAAAAAAGAATGGGCTGAGATAATATGCAGGTATATGAAAAAAATGGAAAAACACGGGTTTGTGCATGGCGATTTGAACGAATTCAATGTGCTGAATTTCAATGAAAAACCAGTGATAATTGATTGGGCTCAGGCAGTTTTTAAGGAGCATCCCTTATTTGAAAAAATGATGGAGAGGGACAAGGAAAATGTCAGAAAATGGTTGGGTGGTACTTGTATTTGAAAAAAAAGGAATAAACAGAATAAAAAAAGAGAAAGAAAGGCTCGAGAGGGCGCTTGAAGTAGATATTATCATAAAAAACGAGGAAGTAGTGGTGGAGGGGGACGAAAAGGATTGCTGGGAAGCAAAAAAAATAATATATGCTGTGGGAAAGGGGTTTGATTTCAATACAGCCATGCTGTTGAAAGGGGATGATTTTGTGCTTGAAAGCATAGATGTGGAGGAGTTTGCCAAAAACCCTGAATCAAAAAAAAGGATTTTAGCAAGGGTTATTGGGAGAAAGGGGAGCATAAAAAGGAAAATAGAGGAATTAACAGACACATTCCTGTGCATTGGCAATAAAACAATAGATATAATAGGAGAATATGAGGATTCCATGAATGCAAAAGAGGCAGTTTTAAAAATATTGAATGGTTCTTTGCATGCCACAGCATTGAGGTTTTTGGAAAGAAAAAGGAGAGACAAAAAAATAAAAAGCATGATTTAGTGGTGAGGCACATGGGTATTGCGGATGAAC
Organism: Candidatus Woesearchaeota archaeon; assembly: GCA_964616955.1. Taxonomy (GTDB): domain Archaea; phylum Nanobdellota; class Nanobdellia; order B33-G15; family B33-G15; genus CAZTVD01. The sequence goes on along the minus strand of CAZTVD010000112.1, from coordinate 888 downwards.
TTGCAAAAAAACAGAGGAGCATTTCTGTGGCTGAATTCTTTGAGAAAAACAGGCATCTCCTTGGGTTTGACTCAAAAACAAAGGCTGTTCTTACATGCGTAAAAGAGGCAGTTGATAATTCCCTTGATGCGTGCGAGGACATGGCTGCTGAAATAAAAAAAATGATTGAGGAGAGGGAAAAGAAAGGGAAAAATGCAGATGACCTTAAAGAAATGCTGAAAGGCGTTCTTCCTGACATAAAAGTCATGGTAATGAAAGCAGCAGATACATGGACAATTGTTGAGAATCCTGGAAAGGACAATGAAAGGGTGGTGGGGGAAATATTCCTGAAAGAAGGAAAAATTGTGGATACAATAGGGGTCAAATTTGTGAGAAAAACAAGGGAAATGATTGCAAACACAGACAGGAAGTCCAGCCAGTATGAATTTGTTGAGGGTGACACAAGTTTTTTTATAAAAAGGGAGCCATGGAAGGAGCTTCCATTTTATAGTGTTTTTCTGAGTTCTGTAAAAAGGGATGGGAAGACAATAACAAAAAATTATAGTTTGAGGACAAACGTGAGCAGGTACAGGATTGTTGTGGAGGACAATGGTCCGGGAATAGTCAAAGAGCAGGTTCCAAAAATTTTCGGCTCGCTTCTTTATGGTTCAAAATTCCATATTTTAAAGCAATCAAGGGGGCAGCAGGGAATAGGCATATCTGCTGCTGTCCTTTATGGGCAATTGACAACAGGAAAGCCAGCAACAATCATCTCAAAAACAAGCAGGGACAAAAAAGGGATAGAGATGAAAATAATGATTGATACACTCTCAAACAAACCTGAAATAGTGGAGGAAAAGGAGGTGGAAGAGGGGAAGGAACACGGCACAAGGGTGGAAATAGACATGG
>CAZTVD010000111.1:0-2251 GCA_964616955.1 Candidatus Woesearchaeota archaeon | reverse complement strand
AGGGGCTTGCTCTGTGTGTCCCTCTTTGGAATTTCAAATCTCTCCACAATTTCTTTTAAAAGATAATCTATATTTATTCCATGTTGTGAGGAAACAGGAATTATTGGTGCAGTTTCAGCAATAGTTCCCTTGACAAATTTTTTTATCTCCTCATAACTTTCCTTAGCCCTTTTTTCATCCACAAGGTCTATTTTGTTCTGTACAATTATTATGTTCTTTATCCCAGCGATTTGAAGAGCCATTAAGTGCTCTTTTGTTTGTGGTTGTGGGCATTTTTCATTTGCAGCAATAACAAATAAAACACCATCTATTATTGCTGCACCACTCATCATAATTGCCATCAATGTTTCATGACCCGGCACATCAATAAATGAGATTCTTCTTATCTCCTCTGTTTCTGTATTATGTTTCAAACATTTTTTTTCAGTTGTATAGTTGAATGGTTCTTTTCCTTTTGGGCATTTCCTTATAACCATATTAGCATATCCGAGTTTTATGGTTATCCCCCTTTTCAATTCTTCTGAATGTTCATCTGTCCATTTCTTTGTTAGAGCATAAACTAAGGATGTCTTCCCATGGTCAACATGGCCTGCTGTGCCTATATTCAGATCCGCTTGCATAAGAAGAGAAAATTAATATCTTCTTAAAAAACTATTCCTTTGGCTCCTCTTCTTTTTTGGTGAATATCTCTTCCAGATTTTTTTTGCCCATTTTGATTATTTTGAGATTAACTTGCGATATATCCTCTGCAATTACTTTTCCCCTGACATTTTTTCTTCTCCTTTCCCCCTTTTCTTTGGGTCTGAATCCAGGTCCCTTTGAAAGAAGGGCCCTTACTCTTTTTTGACCTTCTATGTCTTTTCTCATTGGGAATCCCTGCTTATCGCTTCCACCCGTTATTTCCAGTTCATATCCCTCCATGCCAATTATTGCTCCGTCAATTATATCTCCTATCCTTTTTCCGATTAGTTCCTCTTTAATTTCCATCCTGTAACTTTTTCCGTTCTTATTACTTATGTTCAAAATCATAAATGAGAATAAAAAAGAAAAGGTTTATATCTTTTTCTTGACGTTTTTGATGACCTTTTGAGCCTCTTCCTTCATTGCCAAACCAAAGCTTATTCCTATTATGATGGAAGCTGTGAGTACAACACCTGTAAATCCAATGTTGAATGCCTGAACAAGAATTGTTGCATCAATACCTGCTGTTTGAAGACCTATGACAAGCGCCATGTAGGATACAAGGAATTTAAGCACTCCTCCAATGAGCTCGTAATAGGGTATTTGCATATCCATTGCTGTTTTTTTTACGTATTCTCCTGCAAAAACACCGATTATGATAATTACTGCTGCTCCAAAAAGGGATGGAAGGTAAAAAAGCGCCTGCTCAATGAATGTTTGAAGAGCAGTCATATTTATCCATCCCACTATCTGGTTCAAGAAAATCATGAACACGTACCACTTTGTCAATGTTCCAAGTATGCTTGTTAAGCTTGCTTTTCCAAGGGCTTTTTCAAGTTTATTTCTTTTCAACCATCCGTCTATGTCAAGTTTTCTGAGTGCCTTTACCACTATTTTTTCTAGTATCTTTGCAACGAGCCAGCCAACAAGCAGGATAATAATTGATACAATTAGCCCTGGCAATATGTTAACAAAATCGCTGTATAATTGAAACAATGCAGTCCATATTACCTCTCCTATTGTTGTGGGAAGAGTCGTAAGGTCAGCTGTAAAATTACCTACTGCCATAAAGATAAACATTAACTATTCATTAATATAATTAATTAATCCCCCATAATGGATTCTTTTTTCTGTTTATTTCAACAATGATTTTGAGGAGTTCCCTTTCCCCTTTTTCCAGCACATCCATATGCTTTTTCAGTTTTTTGAAATCATCCTCACATATGTCTGAGAGGAGAACATCACCCTCTTTCAGGTTTCTTCCTATTGTAGCACCTTCTATTGAAACAGCAATCCTCTCTCCTTTTTTTGCTTCTTCCACTTTCCTTCCGGAGTCCTGTATATCTGCAATTGTGCCAATATTATTTCCATCAAAATCCATTAGTCCTGCTTTTCTCTTTATTTTACCCTCAATAACCTCCACACCCACTATTGCTGGTTTGCTCTGCCTGAATACAAAGCCGGGCAATATACTTATTTTGAATGGTGTAAAAACATCTTTTAATTCTTCTTTTTTTCTGTTTTCTTCTTCTTGTTCTTTCCATTCATTATATTCCTCAACAATTCTGTA
>CAZTVD010000110.1:0-2260 GCA_964616955.1 Candidatus Woesearchaeota archaeon | reverse complement strand
TATTATGAGCCCTGGTATATGGATAGAGGGAGTTATGTTTTTTTCAATCCACCAGGGAATAATATGCCACAAGGACAATTGCTAAAACTTGGAACAGAATATGATATTCTTGAGGAGAAAAAAAATGAAAAAAATCCATCCAGCGTTTAAACAATTCATTCTCAATGAAGCAACAAAAAAATGGGATAAAATCCTTAGAGAAACCTCTAATAAAAACATCGGGATAAATTCAGGCGTATGTTTCTCAACAAGTAATGCATTTTGCCAAGTTTTTGATAACCTCGGCATTCCTTGTAAAATCGAAATAGTTGAAAGCCTAATTGGTAACAATAAAACAAAAGAACTTTATGATTATTATTCAAAACAAGGCGACCTTGATGCTTTTTTTAAACACATCGAACTTGTAATTGCGGAAAAAGGAAAAAACAATCTTACAGGGGAAGACCCTGTTATTATGGGATTAGGTGTTGGACAAAGGGAAGACCAATTTCATGTTATAATGAATCTACCTGAACAAAACGAAGCAATTGATTTAACAATAGGGCATATCAAAAGAGAAAAATGGGATGTAGATTGTAACAACTACTGGGCTAAATACAGCCGCAGAGGGTATAAAGAGGGAATATTTTATTCAGAAAATGATGAAATATGGAAACGTTCTGGTTGTATTCTCATAACAAAGAAAAAAATCACACCAGCACGAATCGGTATTAAACCTGATATAAATAAAAAACAAATAAACATGCTAAGAGAATACATACGTGATGAAATTAAAAAAAGAAAAATACCAATCTTCATAGGAAGATAGATAGAAATGATAGACATACTGGAATATTTCAAAATTGGAAAAAAACCACAATACAAAGCATTTATGAAAGCCTGTGAAAAACAAGGTGGAAAAATAACTGAAACAGGTTCATGTTTAATCACAGATGAAAACACCAAAACAGAGATTAGAGATTGGAGAGACAATAGTATAGACCGACCCTCTCACGACCTTAAATCGCTTTTCGCAAGGAACGACTATTATTTCTTTTGCTATGCTAAAAATACTAATATACAAACCCCTTTGAATTTAAACGATGTAGATACAGACAATTTATTCAACATGATACTTGATGATTGGCAAAAAGCAAAAGAAAATGACCTTTCGTTCCCTGATTGGCTTGTTGATAAAAGAGATTGGAAAGTATCTTTATCAAACTACGGTTGGACAATCGCAGCTCGTAAAAAAAACTGTAATCCAGATGAAGAAATAAAAATGACACAATTAGCTAATTCAGTATTCCTTGGGAATATGAAAGCAACAGATGCGATAATGGAAGCAATTTTGCATTTAAAAGAAAAGCATTAAATACGAAAATCTATTTACATTATTGTTGTTTCCAACCAACATCAAGGTGATGGAAAGATTTTAATGTCTTTCCTCACCCCAACCAACCAAGGTATTCCTTTTTGTAGTAATTTTTATATGACTAAAAATCATAATGATACTGGTAAACTACCACCGTTTGCGAGGTGATTTATGAATGAAACTTGCTGATTTAACTAAAGTATGGTATTGTAATGAAGAAGAACCACCTGATGAAGATACAGTTATGATTAAACGCAGAGGGGATTTAACAGAAGTCGGTAAAGTTTTAGAAATAAAAAATAAATCCGATGCAAAATTAAAAGATTTTATTTGTATCAAACCTCTTGATAAAAATAGATTATTGCCAAAATATTTGTATTATGCAATGCAATATATGCATATGAGAGGATATTATCATAAAGTAGCAACGCAATATGGCTCTAAATATAAAATAACTACATCTGATGTTAAAAAAATAGAAGTTCAAAAATGGTGAGAGAAATATGGAAGAACGGGAGTTACTTAAAGAATTAACAAGGATTGGGTGTGAAGCTATAGATGGAAAATTTGTAGAGATAACATCAACATGTCATGGTAATGAAGGAGATTACAAATTTGAAGAAATCCATAATGTTAATTTTAAACCTCATCCTTTTGTGATAGGTCCAAAACTTGTTGCTTTCGCCTCAGATAGTTGGAATGGCATACTTGGTGAAGCAGCAATTAAAGATTATGAAAGCAGATATGGACCAGCATGTGCTTATCGTGATGAAACAGGTAAATGTCGCATTCCATATGCGGAACATACTTCAGACCGTGTTGCTTTTCTCAAAGTAAAAATGAAAATGAAAGATAAAGAATTAAAAGACAATCATGAATTGCCAAAATTTTTATATGCATGTAAAT
>CAZTVD010000109.1:0-2285 GCA_964616955.1 Candidatus Woesearchaeota archaeon | reverse complement strand
AGATATACAAAACCTCCTTCTTTTTTTAAAAGAAAAAGCACTTGATAATATGTTTTTTGGGAGAGATATGAGTGAACCCCTTTCAACCATAAACAATGCCCTTCTCTCAACAGAAAGAATTTCAGAAACATATCTTTCAAACCCAATTGAAGCAAAAAAAGAACTGGATTCTGTTTCTTCTCAGTTATCCGGAGTTATAAATAATGTTTATTTTGAGCAATTATCACCAAACCCCCCCTATTTTCTTATTATTTTTCTTATAATTATCCCTTTATCAATTTTTTTCTACAAATTGAAAAAATCAGAAGGAGCAAAGAAAGAAATATAAGTTTGGCTCATGGTTTATAAATAATGAGAAAGGTTTTTTTCATGGTGTTTTTCTTACTGCTACTTTCCCCTGTTTTTGCATTTTATGAATCATCTATAAAATTATTTTTGGAAGAGGATATTATAAAACAGGGCGGATTGTTGAGTTTTCAAGTAGAACTTAGCAGGATTTCTGGTCCTGCAGGAGATGTAAATCTGGAATATTGGGTGGAGTCAGAGAACGGGGAGAAGTGGGGCTATGGGAATACTACAATATTCTTAGAAGAATCTCCAAAAACAAAAAATATTACAGAAGATATTTACATTTTTGCAAGTCAACCTGCTGATACATATTTTTTGAAAGTTGTGGCAGATTTTGGAAATTTTTATCCAGTGCTTTCTCAAAGCAAGCAATTCCTTGTCCTCAACAGGGAAACAACAGAGAAAGGCGCTATAATCCAAATAACTGATTATCCAGAAGAAATAAATGCTGAAAGCGGGTGGTCAAAACTTTATACAATAAAAGTAAAGAATAGGGGGGGTGAAATAATCCCGAATATGTCCCTCAGGCTAATGGGCATACCTGAAACATGGTATACTCTTTCCCCAAAAACTTATTACAAAGTTCAGCCAGGCGCTGAAATACTTTATTCTGTGAGAATAGATATACCTGAAAATGCTACAACAGTTGATTATAACCTCACATATCAGCTTTTTTCCACCATATCTGCTTATGATGAAAAAACTTCCATTTTGAGGGTTTTTGCATCCACTTATTCCCTGGTTTCAAGGGAACTGCAAAAAGTTGAGGCAGATAGGGATGCACTTTCTTCTGCAATTCAGGACAAACAGCTAATGGGTTACAATATCACCAATGCATGGCTCTTGCTCAACCATATCAATACCCAAATAGATTTTGCAAAACAATATATTTCACAGGAAAAATACAATAATGCGCTTCTTGCTCTTGCAGGTGCAGAGGATTTGATTGAAAAAGGCATAGTTGCAGTAGAAACAGCGGAAATGTTGCCCCTGACACAGGGAATGGATTGGAAAGTATTGGTTCTCATTGTTTTGCTCATCCCTATTTCCTTTTTAATTTACAATTACTGGGAGCAGAAAAGGATTGCAAAAATATTAGGATATTATTCGAACGAGGTTATGGAGAATTTGAAGGAAAGCATTCCCGGGGCAAAATTAATTCCTGAGAAAAAAATAAGTGCAAACCTTTTGGAAGATGTTAAAATAAAAATGAAGGAGAAGGGAAAAGAAAAATTGGAGAAAAAACTTGAAAGGACAAAAAAATTATTAAGGCTCATTGAGAGACAATATTCAACAGGGGGTCTATCAAAAGAAAGTTATGTGGAGATAAAAAAAAGTTTGCAGACAAAAATTGACCTCCTTGAGAAAAAAATTGCTGAGGAAAAATGACAAGAATAATAGGAATTCTTTCTGGAAAAGGAGGGGTTGGCAAAACAACCCTGACAGGAAATCTTGCTGTTGAGCTTGCAAAGATGGGCAAGGAAGTTTATGCTATTGATTGCAACATATCCACTTCCCATTTGGGTATGTATTTTGGCTTTTATGATTATTCTGTTACATTGAATGATGTTTTGAGAGGGGATAATGAGATAGAGGATGCAATATATGAACATAAATCTGGCGTAAAAATAATCCCTGGTTCTTTGAGCCCACATGACCTGGGTGGTATTGATGTTGCCCTTCTTAAAAAGAGCATCAAAAAACTTGTGGGAAAGGCAGATTACATTTTGTTGGATTCTGCACCCGGATTGGGAAGGGAGGCAATGGGAACCCTTGTTTCTTCTGACGAAGTCCTTTTTATAACAAAACCGACACTGCCAAGCATTATAGATATGTTAAGATTGAAAGAAATGACAAAGTGGTTTGAATTAAAGCCAGTTGGTCTTGTAATAAATATGTATGGTAAGGAGTATAAGATGAAGGTAAGTGATATAAAG
>CAZTVD010000108.1:0-2319 GCA_964616955.1 Candidatus Woesearchaeota archaeon | reverse complement strand
AGTGTGTACCAAAACCAGATGAATCCTGTGGCAATCCCTCCCCGGATTTTAATTCTGTATGTAATAGTAATGGAGAATGTGGGCTATTGAATAATGATCTTGACAAATATTTATGTAATGGGTTGAGTAAGGGAGATATGTGCTACTCTTGCGGGTTAAATGTTGGCAGCGAAAGTGTTACATATTACCAATGTGCATCACAAACAAACAAAGCAAGATTTGTAACAGCCAAAAGAGGAGGAACATGTGAAAATCTTGACCATGATATAGAAGAAGTGACACCGCAAACAAATTTTCAAAATGGTTGGGGAATTGGAACAGACGAAAAAGGCAACACAATCATACTAAACAACCTTGTATGTGGTTCTTTATCATGGAAATGTACAGATGGCTCTGTTATCAATGGCAAACAAGCAATAGATTATGGGGGATGGGTTGTAGATCAGGGGAGGAACCCCACAAATATAGAAAACAAAACAATAATAAAAGCCAGTGCAGATGGCTCAGAGGGTATTGGTCTTGGTCTTGGTCCATGGGGGATACATCTCATATCGCTTACATCTGAGAAAATAATGGCTATATTAGATGTATCAATCCGGTCTGATTATGATGTTGAAAGGGATTCTTATATTGAGGCGAGCTGTGAAGAGGGCATATCATACAGACCAATCCCCCTAATAAGACCCGCCTGTTGGGATTCAATAACTTCAACGGGAGATTACAGTGCCTATTCCGCAGGCTTTTACAAGATATGTGAAAGTGACCATTGCGATGGTTACCACACAATGCCTGTTTTAATTGATTACCCAGAATATAGTGGTCTGGATAGTGATTATAACTGCCCATTTTTACCTGAAAGCGGAGGAGTCTATGCCAGTTTCATAGATATTACATTCGATAATGTAAATCTTGACCCCTGCAAAGGAAAATTGACAAATAAGATTAATTCCCTTTGTTTTTATGATGAAAAAGTTGATGAGAATGGAAAATATTATCCTCCCTTGTTTACAGACAAAGTAAGGATAGATGGTGAAAATGGAAGGGTTGTTTGCACTTGCGACTCATCAATAAAAAACGACTTAAATCATATTTATCCAAAAGATTGCGGCAATAACGGAAATGGGGAAGGTGTATGTGTTAATGAAGTTTTGGGAGGATTTGCATATGACATTAATTGCGGAGAAAATGGTTGGGTGGCAAAGAATTATATAGAAGCAAGATTCAATAACATAACAATTGTCAATCCATCAGGATATTATGTAAGGATAAGTGAAAATGAATATAGTTCAGAGGGATTAAACTGCGACTTATCCAGAAGAAAATCATCCTGTTTCCAAAGCGAAGATGAACCAATTGTCCTGCAAAAAGATGATTATATATCATTTGTTGTTAGTGTAAAAAATACTGGCATAAGCACAATAAGAAACCCAATAATTGTTTTTGGAAATGGGAATATTGATGAAAATGCAAATTCAGCAATTGATAATTATTTGGTACAAAGCACAAAAAACAAAACATGTGACATAATTTTCAATAATAATGGAGTGCTAAAAGCAGAATGTGATGACAGCGAGGAGCCATACATTTCACCTAATAGTCAAAATAAACTTTTAGAGAACATGTGGGGATTCTGGAGCGCAATAATCAAGGATAATGAATATATTAAGATAAGGTCATCAAATGTTGAAAGAATTTCGGGGGGCATAGAAATTGCTCCCGGCAAAAGTGCTACATATGTTCTTTCTCTTCCTGCTCATTTATGGAATAAAGGGGATGTTCAGATTTTGTTTTATGATGCTGATGCCAAGCTGAGCAAGCCAGAAGGAGATTTGATGATAAAAGATTATCTGACATCATCCAAGCTTATTTTTAATTTTGACCAAGAAAAGGCAGATGTTAACATATTAAACAAACTGCTGGGGGGAAAGGTCATAATAAAAGACCCAAAACTTTCAATAACCCTTGATTACACCAAAGGCGGCAATGAACTTGTTTGCCCAACTGGATATATTGGCTATGATTATGGAGGAGAAACCAAATGCTGTCCAAAAGGATATGCTTATGAAGGATCCCTAGGAACATGCCTTGATGGAAGCACTCCTTTAGACCCAACCCCCAGAACTTATTATGGAATAGGAGTTAATGGCAATATCAAAGACAATGGGATTGAAGATAATTCAATTACATGCAAAAATTGCCTTGCATGTTTTGCAAGCAACATGGAACCAGACTCTTTCAGGTATCTATGGCTATCTGAAGGTGAGAAAAGAACAGAAGAAAATATTATTGATAGAGATATTGGGGAAATAAAATCATGGG
>CAZTVD010000107.1:0-2333 GCA_964616955.1 Candidatus Woesearchaeota archaeon | reverse complement strand
TAACGTTGAAAAATACAGGCGCTTCCCAATTATCTGACATAAAAATGGCTTTTGTTTATATTGAGAGTCCTTTATCCACCAACATATGCTCTTCATGCAAAACAGAAAGCTCTATTACAGGAGAATGTATTGAATATGATGATGACTGCTTTACAGAAATGGGAAACCTGGGACCATCAGAAACAAAAAGCGTTTTTTATAAAATCAATGTTCCATCCTCAGCATCGCCAAAAGAATATCTGGCAAAAATAGTGGTAAAATATAACTCCGGAGGAAGCAAGAGGGTTGTCCATACCCTGAATATCCCTGTAATTGACGAGCCGTCCATCTCTTTCAATAATAAATATGTTTCAGAAGCAAAACCAAAAGGGGATTTTTATTTGTCATTTGAATTAAAAAACGAGGAAAGCTATGTCTTGAGAGATGTAATGCTGTCTGTAAGTGACAATGATTATTTCTTCCCAAAATCCTCACAAATAAAACTGGGGGACATTGGGGGGAAAGAAAGCAAAAAGATAAATATCAGCCTGGAAGCCAACAGCGAACTTGAGGAAGGGAGAAATTATGTTGATATTGTGGTTGATTTCCAAGACGAAGAGGGAAACAGGTATTCAAAAACAGAGAGATTTAATTTTATAGTTGGCGGAAAAACAGAATTATCCTGCTTTCTTGATGATGTATACCCGGCACCGGTCAAAACAGGAGAAAAAGCAGCAATAAGTATTGGTGTGCTCAATGAGGGTGATTTTGAAATGAAGTCTGGTGTTGTCAGAATCCTTGAGGATTTTGTTATTGAGCCAAAAACATATTATATTGGGGATGTTGAACCCGGGGAATATGAAACAGCATCATTCACAATAATTCCGCCTAATGCAGGGAAAATATCCATGAAATTCTCTGTTGTATATCTTGACTCAAAAGGGGAAAAGTGGGAAGATAACAAAACAGTGTATATTGAAGTGAATAATGCTCCTGTAACAGAACAGGCACCGCCAATAATGTTATACATAAGCGCCATTGGCTCAATTGTGATTTTATATTATTTATATAGAAAAAAGGCTAAAAAATGAAAATTCAGGACCTTCTATTCCTTGCCCTGAAAGACCTGGGTGGAAGAAAAATAAGGAGCTGGCTCACAATTCTTGGAATAGTCATAGGGATTGCAGCAGTTGTTGGTCTGGTGGGTGCTACACAAAGCATACAGGAGGAAATAAACAAACAGCTGGGAAAACTGGAAGCTGACAAAATAACAATAATGCCCGGAAAAAACTCATTTTCATCCATTTTTATGGGCGTGGGTGGTTATTCTTCCAACCTTCTTACACAGGATGACCTGAATGCAATAAAGAAACTTCCCATAATTTCAGATGCAACAGGCATTGTTTCCAAAACAATGAATGTTGAGAGCAAAGGAGAAAAGATGCAATTCAGTGTAAAAGGCATAGAGCCATCCAAATGGGAGGACTTCTTTTCAATAGACATAGCGCTTGGAAGAAAAATGGGAGAAAATGAGGGGAAAGTGGCAATAATAGGCAACAATATTGCATACAAATATTTTAAGAATGACTTGAAACCAAAATCAAGAATCATGATTAACAATGTTGAATTTGTTGTTGTTGGCATACTGGAACCCGCAGGCGGATTTATGAGCACAGAAGACAGCACAATATACATTCCAGAAAGCGAAGCAAGGGAAATAATGGATTTTGAAGAAGGAAAATATACATCAATATATGCAAAAAGAAAATCAGGGGAGGAAATGTCCCTTGTAGCTGACCTCATTGAAAAAGCGCTTTTAAAAACAAGGGATGTATCCGAAAAAGATTTTACAATAATAACACCTGACTTTGTACAGGACATTGTCAATAACATAATGGGTCTTATGACAGTGCTTCTTGGCGCTATATCTGCAATTTCCTTGATTGTGGGGGGCATAGGCATAGCAAACACTATGTACATGACTGTCATGGAAAAAACGAGGGAAATAGGCATTATGAAAGCAATAGGTGCAAAAAACAAGGATGTAATGAGAATTTTTCTTCTTGAAGCGGGAATAATAGGCTTTGTGGGAGGGGTTATTGGAATTTGCCTTGGATATGTTCTTGGCTCTGGGTTCCTCTTCGCAAGAGGGATTATGGCAGAACAAAGTTCAACACAACTCCATTTCTCAAATAATGTCGAGTCAATTTATTTTGTTTCTTTTGTGCTTACTCCTGAAATTGTGGTTTTTTCGCTTGCCTTCTCCTTTTTAATTGGCATTGTTTCAGGAATACTTCCTGCCAAAAAAGCAGCAAAAATGAACGTCATTTCAGCATTGAGATACGAGTAATTCA
>CAZTVD010000106.1:0-2337 GCA_964616955.1 Candidatus Woesearchaeota archaeon | reverse complement strand
TTCAAAAATGGCTCTTCTGTGCTTATAACTCTTCCTGACCAAAAAATCACTGGATATGTCCCATACGAGAAAGGGGCAGAGGTTTTTATTATTTCAGGGAGGCATGTTGGAAAAAAGGCAAAAGTTGTGGAAATAAGAGGGGAAAGGGCTTTTTTAAAAACAGACAAGGAGGAATTTGAAACATTGAGCGATTATGCTGTGCCAATAAGCAAGGAGGTAAGTGTGGATGAATAAGATGAGGGGGATAAGGATAGAAAAACTGACACTCAACATTGGCTTAGGCGAGCCAGGAGAAAAACTGAACATGATGAAATCCCTTTTAGAAAGAATATCTGGCACAAAAGCTGTTAAAACAACAGCAAAAAAAAGAATCCCAACATGGCACGTAAGACCTGGCCTGGAAATAGGTGTAAAAACAACAATAAGAGGAAAAAAAGCAGAAGAGCTGTTAAAAAACCTTTTGAAAGCAAAAGGGAACAAACTCAAAGAATCATGTTTTGATAACACAGGAAATGTTAATTTCGGGGTTGAGGAATACATTGATATCCCGGGAGTAAAATATGACCCAAAAATAGGCATGAGGGGGTTGAATGTTTGTGTTTCACTTGAGAGGCCAGGTTACAGGGTAAAGAAGAGGAGGATAAGACCCTCAAAAATAGGAAAAAGCCATGTTATAAAAAAAGAAGAGGCAATGGAGTTCATGAAGAAAAAGTTCGGAGTGGTGGTTGAATGACAGCAAGTTCATACAAAAAGGTTTTGAAGCAAATAGAACACAAAAAAGCCAAAAGAAAAAGGTTTTTGAAGTTCAATAAACCAAAAAAAAGGAAATATGGAAGAGGGATAAAAGTGTGCAGCAGATGCCACAGAAGGGGGGCGCATATAAGCAGGTATGGCCTGAACCTGTGCAGGCAATGTTTCAGGGAGGTTGCCAAGGATTTGGGATTTAAAAAATACGGGCATGAGGTGTAAAAATGAGGCATGACATAATTGCAGATGCATTGAATTCCTTAACAAATGCTGAAAAAACAGGCAAAAGGGAGTGCATAATAAAGCCTGTTTCAAATCTGTTGAGGGAGGTACTCAAAATAATGAAGGATTATGGCTATATTGGGGAATATGAATATATAGAGGACAATAGGGGAGGCATAATAAAAGTAAGGATGAACAGGAAAATAAACAAGGCGCAGGCAATAAAGCCAAGATTCCCCTGCAAAAATGCGGAAATTGAGAGATATGAGAGCAGATACCTTCCTGCAAAGGGATTTGGCATACTGATTATTTCAACGCCAAAAGGACTTACTACAAATATAGAAGCCAAGAAAAAAAAATTGGGAGGGACGCTGATAGCCTATGTTTATTGAAATTAAGATACCAGAGGGAGTGGAGGCAAGGATAGAAGGGAAAAGGCTGTTCATAAAGGGGGAAAAAGGCGAGGTTTCCAGGGAATTCAAGCATCCCTGGGTGGATATTGCATTAGAAAACAATAGTGTGAAGTTTTCGAGTGATGTAAAGGGAAAGAGGGGAAAAATGATGGTGAATACCTTTGCAGCACATTTGAGAAATATGATAAAAGGTGTGCAAGAAGGTTATACCTATAAATTAAGGATTGTTTTCTCCCATTTTCCAATAAATGTCAAGGTTGAGGGGGATTGGGTGGTTATAGAGAATTTTTTTGGGGAGAAAAAGCCGAGAAAAGCAAGGATTATGCAAGGCACAACAGTGAAAATAAATGGGGACGAGATAATAGTGGAGGGTGTGGACAAGGAAAAAACAGGGCAAACAGCTGCAAATATTGAAAATGCTTCAAAAAGGTCGGGATATGACAAAAGGAAATTTCAGGACGGGATATACATTTTTGAGAAAGCAGGGAGGCAGTTGGCATGAGCAAGAGGCATTACAGGAAGGAGGCAAAAAAGAGGAAAAGGCTTGACAAAAGGTGGAGAAAGCCAAAAGGAATGCACTCAAAAGTGAGGAGAAAGGAAAGATATGTGCAGAAAATGCCAAATCCTGGAGAAAGGACCCCAAAGTCAAAAAGGCATGTTCATCCTTGCGGTCTGAAAGAGGTGCTTGTGAACAACGTATCCGAACTGGAAAAGGTGAACCCAAAAGAGTTTGCAGTAAGATTTGGAAAAATAGGCATGAAAAAGAAGATAGAGCTATGCAAAATCGCTGAAAAAAAAGGCATAAAAATCCTTAATGCAGACCTCAAAAAACTTGTGGGTTCAATGAAAAAAAAGCAGGAAAAAGAGGGAAAAAAAAGGGAAAAAAAGGAATCTGCTTTAAGGAGAAAAGAGACAGAAAAGAACATTAGAAAGTTCTGACACTATTTTTTCCAAA
>CAZTVD010000105.1:0-2376 GCA_964616955.1 Candidatus Woesearchaeota archaeon | reverse complement strand
GGCGTTCTTGCAGGAATTTACATTATCAAGTATTCTTAGGGGAATAAACAAAGCTCAAATTGACCCCATTATAAACATAGAACTTGGCAGGGGATATGATAACACCATCCTTTTCAGGTTCCTCGCCATTCACATAAAACTTCCATTCACTATTATTGTTATTCATGACCCATTCGCTTGTTAGGATGGCTGTCAATATTTTTCTTCCCTCTTCCTCTTTTGTTTGATACGTGAATTTCTCGCCAAGAACATCAAGTGCTGTCATATTCTTTTTTCCGTATGCCTCATAACTATAAATGGAAATGTTGTCATTCACAAGAAGACCAATTTTGAAAACATCAGAAACAGAAGCGCCTGTTGGCTCTGGAACAATGCCTGAAAAACTTGCAAATATGCCTATGGCAAGAATCATCATAATGACAGCATAAAGGATTTTCATGAAATTAATGAAAAAAGGGGGAATTAAATTATTTTTCATTTGAGCAAAAATAACACCTGTTTACATCCCAACCAAAAAAAGAAACACATATATTCAATGAAATAGCCCATTTCAAAGCAAAATTTGGGTTTCCAGATGCCCCAAAAACCCGTTGGAACTGTTTTTTTCAAAAAAGCAAAAATCCGGCTGTTTTGTGTGTATGAAAAACACCACAAAATCATAAAATTTTTATCAAAAAAATAATTATAACATGTATGAAGAAATGGGCTTTTGCCCTGTTTTTTCTCCTTTTCTCTACATCGTTTGCTCTGCATGTTGAATACAACATTGGGAAAAATGCCCATCTACAAATAACAGACATGCTGCACAAAAAGACCACAACAACCCATGAGCAATACAAAGCAACCTGTTCAAGAACAACAGAGAAATGTGTTGAATATGAAAAATACTCTTATTTCTGCGGATTTGAGAAAAAGAAGTCCTATGAATGCTATGATGACAAAAAATGCTGGGAGGAAAAAGTGTGCGGGTATGAAAATGTGAAAAAGAAATCCTGTTTCCTTTTCTGGTGCTGGGAATATTACCAAAAAGAATATGTCTGCAGAAATGTGAAAAGGTGCAAAACAGAGAGAAAATGCAATGAATTCTACGACAACATAGCAAAATATTGCGAGGGCAAAAAATGCACAAGAAAAGCGACATACACAGAACATTATAGCTGCACAAAAACAAGACCCAGGACAAAAACAACCTATTTTTATGATATTGATGTGAACGGCAAAAATTACAAAGGAAATGACAACAAACTCGAACTCAACCTTGGCTTTGGTTATATAGAAGTTATTGACAATGTAAATGATGAGAGGTGGAATGCATACATAATGCCAGAAAAAACAGAATTCTCGGGAAAAGCAAAAGTGTTTGATTACTTTGAAGGAAAAGAAAGGGGCAAGCCAATTCCCCTGCCAATAAATGAAAACGGGATTGCCCTTCTGAACAGCACCCTTCTGTCTGTTGCTGCTGCCGGCTTATATTTCAGCAGGAGGTATTATGGAGGAACCTATGTGCCTGATTTCCTGCAATATTATAATGAATTTGAACAATCGCAAAAATTCAAAAAGTCCCTGTCAAACATATGGAACACAATAACAAGCAATCCGCATATAATCATAAGAAGTTTTGGAAAAGCAATTGAAATGCTTGTCTCTGACCCCCTTGGAACAATTTCCTCCATTGCAATTGGTGCGGGGATTGCCCTGTTAATACCTTTTGTGAGCGAGGGCATTGGCATGGTGATTGTTCTTGCAGGCATTGGTGGGCTTATCTTGGATTATTACAACAGGATTAATGGGGTGATTGAAAATTGTAAAGACAGGAGCAAGTGCGAAGAATCGCTTGAGGAATTTGGGGGAGCCATAATAAAAGATGCTGCTCTTGCTTTTGGAAGCAATAAACTTGTTAACAAGATGATTTACAGTTATAAACCGAGGTTGAGGCTTTACTACTATTACAATTACAAGCAGGCAAAAAAGCATTATCAGGATATTGTGAAGGAATTTGATGAGCTTATTACCACAAACAAAAAATGGGGGAAGAACCTGCTTGAATGGTCTGGATTGAAAAGATATACAAACAGGGTTGATTTCTTTCCAGAAGAGCCAATAGGGGCTCCGCTTGCTGTGGAAAAAAGGAAGAATGGTTGGGTCCTGAATGTAGACATATTCGATATGAAATCAATAAAGGAAAACCCTTTTGCTTATTTCAGGCATGAATTCTGGGAGATTTACTCAACAGAAAACGGATTAAGACCGCCCAATGAATGGCTCATACCAAAAATAAACAAACTTGACCTCAACCCAGAAGGAAAAGAAGTTGTTTATGAATTAATTAAAGATAGGGTTATTGCCGACTACCTCATGCTAAAAAATGACCCCGGT
>CAZTVD010000104.1:0-2388 GCA_964616955.1 Candidatus Woesearchaeota archaeon | reverse complement strand
TGATAAATTAATTGTTCATAGAATAATCCATGTGAATGAGGATGATACATTTACAACTAAAGGAGATAATAACGTTGTTGTAGATGATTTAGTTCATTATGATGACATAGTTGGTATTGTAGTCGGTGTTTTCTACTGATGTATACTAATTGTAAAGATGTTTTTTATACATTTAAATAGTTTAACTATTTGTAAAAATGCAAAACATTTCAAAAGCAATACTGTTAGTTGTAATTCTATTTATATCTATAATCTGGGTTATACATACACAAGTTGAACCACAAGCCAATATGTATTGTGATGAATTTTATGAAACATATAAAATAGGAACATATCTCGATGCACTTCATTGGCATCATGCAATAAAAGGCAAACGAATTTATATTCTCATGAGGAAACCAGATGATACTGTTTTTTTTCAAAAAAGCATGATTGCTCCGAATGATGGTGATGTAACCATGCCTGTAGGGCGATATTTAGACCAAGTAGGACGCTATGAATCAGATGAATGGGAGATAGAAGGAGTAGTATCTGGGACGGGACATGGTTTCCGTGTTGAAAAATATCAAGCACGAGGTAAAATAGGATATGTTGATGTTTCCCCTTTAGTGGCAACAGAAGGAGATATTGTAACAGTATCGTTCTCTATACAGAACACAGGGGATGTTGATTTTATAACTGATAATATCGCAGCAGGATACATGAAAACCGCATACACATATGGAACATTATACCGTGGACCAGACGGCATCAGGATAAACAAGGGGGAATCATGGGGGGATTCTTTTACTTTTAAAGTTGATGAAAATATGATTTTCAATAAACAAGATAACACTATTAACATACAAGTTGAATTTTCTGCCTATGCAGATACAAGTGGCTACCCTGAAGGATACGTTGCAGATTTAGCATGTGGCAGAAAGACCGCAACAATTACGTATAAACCACCAGCTTATGATTTAATTGTAAACACTATCCCTAAAGCATGCCAAGTAACTGTTAAAAGCATAGGAAGTAAAACATCAACAAATGGATATGCAGTATTCGCTGCTTTAACAAAAGGTAATTATGAAATAAACGTATCAAAAGAAGGATATTATTCAAAAACAGAAAATGTTGCACTTGATAAACCAACAACAATAACGATAACGTTACAATCCTTGCCCCCGCCTCTTTACAATTTAACAATCAAAACTACGCCACCCCTCGCAAAAATAAAAATATATGGTGTTGGTGAAAAAATATCAGATGACAGAGGATACGCTGTTTTCAATGATGTAGAAAAAGGAACATACACAGTTGCTATTTCAAAGACAGGTTATTCCACTAAAACAGAAACAATTATAGTAGATTCAGATAAATCATTATGGTTCACACTCGAAAGCCTATATGTTTTAACTGTAAAAACAGAACCACCTGGTGCTTTAGTTACAATAGTTGGTAAATCCTCAATCATCTCAAATAAAACAGGCATTGCAAAATTCAACCTACCGCCTGGGACATATACTCTTTCTGTTTCAAAAGGCACATATTCCTCTTTTTCAACTAAAATAGTTTTAGATAAAAACAAAGAAATCAAAGTATCTTTACAATCCATTCAAACCCCACAACAACCAATCTCAGGTAGTCCCACACCACCGCCTGAAATACCAAATGGAGAACTTGGTTTGATGGGAATAATCATAATTGTTTGTCTTGTAACAATGATAAATCTGGGTGTAATCATCTTAGTATTGAGGAATAAAAAATGAAAATAAAACAAATAATCATCATCATTAGCATCATTCTTTGCACATCAATTTTATTAATATCTACTACTAATCTAATCTCCACTCAGTCATATGCTGTTTTTGAATATAACTATACTGACACCCCATCATCTGGCACTTTTGCGTTATTAGAAACAATAAAATATGCACAAACTTTTTCCCCTGTTGAAAAACATACTATAACAAAATTACGTTTATATTTCACCACGCCTAATTGGCAGGATTTCTGGGATGATTTTCCATCTGTTGGTTTTTATATTTCATTAACCCAAGGTTTCCCATATTCTACTAAAATTTTAACAGGCAAAACCATCACATCAACTGAGATTGAAAAAGGTTGGACGGATATATCTTTCCCGATAACGGTTAATTTAACACCTAATTCGATTTATTCAATTGTGGTCTCCCCTGTTCTACCATCGTTAGACATTCCGTGGGATACCCTATCTATATTTTTTCCATTTGGGATTGGCATCTCACAAAATGGTTCATATCCTAATGGTGAATTATGGTTTTTCTCAGATGACAAATGGAGTAAATTATCAGAGATGGATATGTTTTTTCAAATCTGGGGGGAACAGGAAGACGTTTTCAATGTAACTATTCTAACATCACCATC
>CAZTVD010000103.1:0-2403 GCA_964616955.1 Candidatus Woesearchaeota archaeon | reverse complement strand
AAGAAAGTTTCATCAAAGAAATTCTGAAAGAAAGCGATTGTCCCTGCCCCCGCATATTCTTAAAAACAAATAAATAGGAAGGGCTTGTTTATTCTCATATGATAGATACAGAAGATGTGAGAAATTTCCTGATTACTTTTTTCCTCTTTGTGTTCTTCTTAATCCTGTTCGCCATATCATATTCCTTTGTGTCAGGAGAAAGTTTGAGCAGAGCAATAAATGATGCTCTTGCAAGAATAATGGGGGTTGATACAGGGGAGCCATTAATGGCTTTTGCTTTTCTTTTCATATCAGCAATATTAATATGGTTTGTTATGGACTACTTGATGCAAATCATTTTGAAATTAGAAATAGGGGGTGTAGGAAGAATGGTAAGGATAAGCGGGTTGAAAAACCACTATATAGTGTGCGGCTATGGAAGAGTGGGGTCACATGTTGTTCAGAGATTAAAAGACCTTGGAGAGAAAGTGGTGATTGTTGAAACAGATGCAGAAAAAGTAAGGGGGTGCAAAGAGCCCTACATTATAGGGGATGCACTGGAAGAGGAAACATTGAAAAGGGCAGGCATAAACAAGGCAAAAGGAATTGTATGCTGCCTTGGAGGTGCTGCTGAAAACATTTTTCTCACAATAACAGCAAAACACCAGAATCCAGAAATACTTGTTGGTTCAAGAGCTGATGATAACAAAAGTGCAGCCAAATTGAGACATGCTGGTTCTGACATAATTGTCCTTCCTGAGGCAGTAGGAGGATATGAACTTGCAGATAAAATGAGCCAAAAATGATTGTTTTGAGGGAATACCAAAAAGAAATAGTGGAAACAGCAAAAAGATACAATACGCTGGTAGTGCTACCAACAGGGACAGGAAAAACATACATTGCCCTTGCCCTTTCCATTGAAATGCTGAAAAAGGGAGATGTTCTTTTCTTGGCACCAACCAAACCCCTTGTTGAGCAACATAAAAGCACTTTTTCAAAATTTATTGATTCTTCCCTTATGACTATATTGACAGGGGAAAAAAAGCCAGAACAAAGGAGGAGGGAATGGGGGGATTACAGGATAATATTTGCAACACCCCAGACAATAAGAAATGACTTGATAAAGAAAAGGATAAACCTGTCAAAAATAAGCCTTATAATATTTGATGAGGCACACAGGGGTGTGGGTGATTATGCTTATGTGGACATTGCAAAAAGATTCCATAAAAGGATTCTTGCACTCACAGCATCACCAGGGCACAGCAAGGAGAAAATAAGGGAAATATGCAATAACCTGAAAATAAATAAAATTGAGATGAAGGGGGAGGAAGAATTAAAGGGATATATTCAAAAAAAAGAGATAATAAGAATTGATTTGAAACTGCCAGAAGAACTTGAAAGAATCGGGAGGATGCTCAAAAGCGTTCTGAAAAAGAACGTAGACATCCTCAAAGAGAAAAATTTTCTAAAAGGAAATGTTAGGAAAAGGGACTTAATATCCCTCCAAAAAAGATTGATTGCTTCTGGAAAAAAAGAGTTTTTTTATTTTGTATCAATAACCTCTTCCGCAATAAAAGCATGGCACTGCAAGGACCTTTTGGAAATGTATGGACCAAAATCCTGCCTTGATTTTATGGAAAAACTAAAAGAGGACGGCACAAAAGCAGGAAAAAGGTTGTGGGCAGAAGAGGATTTCAAAAGGGCTTATGACCTTCTTAAAAAAACAAAAGAAGAACACCCAAAAATGTTTGCATTAAGGGACATAATTGAAAAGGAAAATGGGAAAATAATGATATTCACACAATACAGGTCAACAGCAGAGACATTAAAGGAGATATTGGGAAAAAAAGCAAGGTTATTTGTGGGGCAGGCAAGAATGAGGCAAAAGGAGCAGGTAGAAACAATAAAGAAATTTGAGAAAAATGAATTCAGGGTTTTGATTGCAACAAGCATTGGTGAGGAGGGCTTGCATATACCAAGCGTGGATGTTGCCATATTCTTTGAGCCAGTGCCGTCAGCATTAAGGATGATACAGAGGAAGGGAAGGGTTGGCAGGACAAAATTTGGAAAAATATACCTTCTTCTCACAAAAAAAACATCTGATGAAGCATATTTCTGGACAGCAACAAGGAAGGAGAGGGGGATGAAAAAAAGCATAAAAGAGATGGAAAAAGAGCTTGAAAAGAGCAGAATCCAAAAAGGGCTGGGTGATTTCTCTTGATAATTGCGGATTACAGGGAGAGAAAGGTTATACAATACCTCGGGGATGTAAAAGTTGTGTCTCTGGAAGTTGCAGATTATGTCACTCAGATTATAACAAACAGTGACCAGTTTATTGCTAATATTCACGGTTATCACAATAATGGATTATTAGTGCATACAGGTTACAACGATGGTGTTGATATAGCAAGGTTTTCTTCAATT
>CAZTVD010000102.1:0-2439 GCA_964616955.1 Candidatus Woesearchaeota archaeon | reverse complement strand
ATAAAGGGAAATTCCTTTTTGATTCTTTCAGAATTCAAAAACCTTTCAATTTCAAAAGCATCTCTTTCAACTTCTGATAGGGGGGCATAACCAATTCCCATGCTTGTATCATTTGCTCCAATGTTTTCCCTTTTGTAAAGGTCTTTTAAGTTTGGGGAACCTTCTTTTGTTTCCACAATATACCTCATCCTATCTGCATCAAGAAACCTTATGTTTGATTTAATCCATTCTTTTGCAGAATTTATTGCAAGTTTTTTAAGTTCTTCGCCGGGATTTGTTGCCCTTCCTGAAAAAAATACAAGAGGGTATGATTCAATTTTTCCACCGCCAAATTTTGGATGTGAAATACCTCCAACAACATCAAGTTTATCAACATTATAATGCATTATTACCCCATAATTCTTCACATATGCTTCAATTAATTTTCTGGAAAATTGCTCTGCAAGCGAATCTGCTATGTAATCAGGATGCCCTTTTCCTTTTCTTTCAACAATCTCCACTTTATGTTCCCTTACAGGTTTTGAAAGGGGCTCTATGAATATCATTATGTTTTTGAAATCCCATTAAATATTTATATACATTTTGATATATTTTATTATATGAATATAACTATTAGTTATTTAAAGGAATTAAGAAAAAGAAAAGGAATGACTCAAAGGGAACTTGCCAAGAAAACAGGATATTCCCAAGCACATATTGCAAAGATTGAAGGCGGAAAAACAGACCCAAGGCTCTCAACTATCAATAAGATATTGTCAGTGCTTGCACAGGAAAAAAAATGCGGAGATATAATGGTGAGGAACATCATATGTGCAGGACCTTCTGAAACAATTGATAAAGTTGGAAAGGATATGTGGAAAAAGGGCATATCCCAGATGCCTGTTTTTGAAAAAAACAGGCTTATTGGTATGATAACTGAAAGGGCAATCATATCAGAGAATAATAAGAAAAAGAAGGTGTGTGAGATAATGAGCCCGCCCCCGCCGGTTTTTGATAAATCAACACCAATAAGCAATGTGAAGGAATTTCTAATGAACAACCAGGCAATTCTTGTTTCAGATAGGGGAAAGATTGTTGGAATAATAACACGTTCAGATCTTTTGAGAACAGTTTAATTTTTAAAAACATAGAATCTTGATTTTTTTGAGGACCCGTGGCCTAGAAGCTTTTCTTTGGGAAAGAAAACCTTCACCAAAAGAAAAGCATGGGCTGTCTGGTTGGGGCGCTCGGCTGATAACCGAGAGGTCCTGGGTTCAAATCCCAGCGGGTCCATTATGGCTTCTATTAACAGGAAGGTTATTGAACAGGCAAAGAAGGAGATTCTGAAAGAGGTTTCATTGAGGAGAAGGGAGGCGCCATTTCTTGTATGGCTTTTTTCAATAATAGGTTTTTATGTTGCAAGATTTTTTGTGATTCTTTTTCCTGATTTCAAACTTATTGTGTTTGGTTACCACATCCACCACTTTTATTATGGGGTTGTCCTGCTTGCCATTTCAGGCTCTCTTGCAATTACATTCAAGGGCATCAAGATGGTGAGGGTGTCATGCATATTGTATGGTCTGGGCCTTGGCATTATTTTTGATGAAATAGGTTTTTTTCTTTCAGGTGGAGATTACTGGTCTGAAATTACTTTTATCATTTTCTACTCCTTTCTTGCAACAAGCATAATGCTTTATTTTTTATGGGATTTTCTCAGAAGTTTATAAATCTCAGATGGAATTTGGATATCTCATCACTTACAAGTTGCCTGAATTTGTCAGCTCTTTCATTTTCATATATTTTGATTTCATCTGGTTTTATGACATAACCTTGTTTTTCAGTTGCCAGATAAATGAGAAATTCTCCTTTTTTTGATACATTTTGGACTTTATTCAAGTCTTCATTTGTCAATCCATCCCCTTTCAGAAATATGCAAAACCCGCCATCTCTTGCAAGTGCAAAATTATAGGGTTTTATTCTCCTGCCCTCTATTTTCAAAAAGATGTCTCTCATCCCAGACATAACTATTTCCCTTTTTTTATTGAATTCCTGTATGAGGTGCGATTTATCTAATTTTTTCCCCATTTTTTGATTCCTCCATTGTTGTTAATAAAACCATACTGTCAGTAGCAAGCAGCATCCCATTGCTATATATTCCTCTTATTTTTTTTGCTTCAAGGTTTGCAACAATTATTATTTTTTTTCCTACAACATCCTTGCATCTGTATTTTTCGCCAATTCCCGCCACAATTGTCCTTTTTCCAAGCTCACCCACATCAAGTTCAAGTTTTAGTAGTTTTTTTGCACCTTCAATCTTTTTACAAGATATAACTTCAGCTGTTCTTAAGTCAATTTTCCCAAAATCCTCAATTGTTACCATTTTTTCACCAAATATTTTTTCAAGAGGGGTTGGATTTGTAACAATATTTTTTATTTTATCAATATTATCTATTTTTGGAA
>CAZTVD010000101.1:0-2461 GCA_964616955.1 Candidatus Woesearchaeota archaeon | reverse complement strand
GCTGAAAAAATTGTAATTGCAACAGATTATGATACAGAAGGTTCTGTTATAGGTTATAATATATACAGATTTCTTTTTGAGGGAAAAAAAGTTGGGAGGATGAAATTCTCCACTTTAACAGCAGAAGAACTCAAAAAATCTTATGAGGATATGGGAAAGCTTGACATGGGATTGATAAATGCTGGTCTCACAAGGCATAATCTTGATTGGTATTATGGCATAAACCTCTCAAGGGCACTTACAACAGCAATAAAAGGAAGTGGAAAGGTCTTTTCAGTCATTTCCATTGGAAGAGTGCAGGGACCAATGCTGAAATTCCTTGCTGACAGGGAAAGGGAAATAGCCAAATTTGAGCCAGTGCCTTTCTGGCAGGTATTGCTCAAATTCAAACTGGGAAGAAAAAACTACGAAGCATTTTATAAAGAAAAGCAGATATGGGAGGAAAAAGAAGCAGACAGGATAATAAGAGAATGCAAAGGAAAAAATGGGAAAGTAGTGGGCATAGCCAAAATAGAAAAAGAAAAATCTGCCCCACACCCATTCGATTTAACATCCCTCCAAACAGAGGCATATAATCTGTTTGGGTATTCTCCAAAACAAACACTGGACATTGCACAATCACTTTATTCTGAAGCTTATATATCCTATCCAAGAACATCAAGCCAGAAACTTCCAAAACAATTGAACCTAAAAAACATAATAACAAAAATATCCAAAAATGTGAAATACAAAAAATTCTGTGAGAAGATTTTGAAGGGAAAACTTGTGCCAAATGAAGGGAAGAAAAAAGACCCTGCACACCCAGCAGTCCATCCCACTGGAGAGATACCAAAAGAACTGAATTCAATGCAAAAAAAGATATATGACCTCATAGTAAGAAGGTTCCTCGCATGTTTTGACGAGCCTGCCCTTAGGGAGAGCATAAGAATAAAAATAGATATAGAAGGAAATGAATTCAGGGCTTCGGGTTCAAGGACACTCAAAAAAGGCTGGATGGAGATATATGAGCCTTATGTAAAATTAAATGAAATTACTTTTCCTGAAATCAATGAAGGGGAAGAAGTGAAATGCTGTTCAATAGAAAAAATCAGCAAAGAAACCCAGCCACCGCAAAGGTATTCACAGGGCTCAATAATAAAAGAGCTTGAAAAAAGGGACATAGGCACAAAAGCCACAAGGGCACAGATATTGCAGACACTCTATGATAGAGGATATATAATCAACAAAAGTATTGAGGTAACAAAGCTCGGCATGGAACTTGTAAAAGCAATGGAAAAATATGCGCCAGAGGTTATTGATGAGGAACTAACAAGAAAATTCGAAAGGGAAATGGAGCAAATAATGGAGGGAAAAAAGAAAAAGGAAGAGGTTCTTGAAGAAGCAAAAATAGTCTTGAAAAAGATACTTGAAGATTTTAAGAAAAATGAGAAAAAAATAGGGGAAATGCTTGATAAGGCGCTCATAGAAACAAGAGAAAATGAAAGGGAGCTTGGCGAATGCAAAAAATGCGGGGGCAAATTAAAGCTCATTTTCACAAGCAGGAAAACAAGGTTTGTTGGGTGCTCAAATTATCCAAAATGCAAAAATGCCTATCCTGTGCCACAATCAGGCATGATTAAAAAAACAGGCAAATATTGTGAAAAATGCGGAACGCCAATAATATATGTTTTCAGAAAAGGAAAGAGGCCATTCAGAATGTGCCTTGACCCTGAATGTGAGACAAAAAAGGAATGGGGAAAAGAAAATAAAGAGAAAAAATCAGGATAAATTGATGGGCGGGCTGAGCTTTTGCAATGATGATGCCCATTTTCAAAATTCTTGCAGTTTTTTGTAAATAGGTCCCCTTGGAGTGAGAAAGGAGGAATAAAGCACAATCTTTTCCACTTTTATTTTTTTATTTGGAAAAAAATTGCAGTCAAAATTCTTCAATGGTTTTCTTGCCCTCGCAATAGTAATGTGGGGCACATATTTTTTTTCTTCATTGATTGACAATCTGTTTTCTATTTCCCTGACAATCCTAGAAAATCCATTATCCTCCACCCCAAGCCAGATAACTCTTATAAAATTCCTGTTGGGAAAAAAACCTATGCCTGTTGTTTTTGCTATAAATGGATTTATTTTGATTCCCCTCATTTTTTTTATTACTGAGTTTCCATCAACATCTCCCAGAAATTTCAGGGTTATATGTAGATTTTCAGGAGAAACTTTTTTTAAGCCAACAGGCAGTTTTTTCTGAAATTCCTCAATTTCTTTTTTCAAATCCTCTGGTATTGGAACAGCAAAAAAACACCTCATAGGAATTTAATAAAAAAAGAAAAAATAAAGTTTAGGTTTTTGGTGTTG
This sequence comes from Candidatus Woesearchaeota archaeon, assembly GCA_964616955.1. Classification (GTDB taxonomy): domain Archaea; phylum Nanobdellota; class Nanobdellia; order B33-G15; family B33-G15; genus CAZTVD01. The sequence continues at coordinate 118 of CAZTVD010000101.1, read as the reverse complement.
GTGCTGTCAAATAATCCTCCAGCATCCTTTCCTCCAACTCCTCCTCAACCTCTCTCTCAATGATTTTTTTCCTTTCCTCCTCTATTTTGCCATTCAAGTAATAAAGCATTAAAGGAAT
>CAZTVD010000100.1:0-2540 GCA_964616955.1 Candidatus Woesearchaeota archaeon | reverse complement strand
GCCTGTGTTGAGCTTACCACTGCCTGTTCAAGATAATAACTCAATTTCTCCAAAAGTGTGTTTTTTGCAAGTTTCAGAAGTTCTTTTGAGGAATAAATGTGCTTGTCAATTGATTCTTTGCTTGGTTTTATGTTCCCCATTTTAAAGAGCATCTGGATTGGCAGGAAAAAGCCAGTGTCATAAACAGGAACACCATCCCTCAAAACATTGAAAAGAACAGGGTTTCCCAATCTTATATATTCCCAGAATTCTGTTAGCAAATATGGCTGTGGATGGAGTTTTTTGGATATGGGGTAGGCGATTTGGAGCAATTTCTGGAACAACCTTTCTTTTACTTCAGCCCTTGTCATTGTTTTTACATCAGTATCATCAACAATAACAGCAATGTCAATGTCGCTCGTTTTCTTTTTTCCTTTTTTTGTTTTTGCAGAGCCCCAGACCACCATTGCTTTTATGTATTTTTTGAAATTATCCACAACAACTGCAACATACCTCTCAACATCCCTTGCATCCTTTCTTGCAAGAAAATCAGAAACCTGTGGATAAATCCCTTTTTCCATTGATTGGGCGATTATTTTCTTTTTTTTGAATTTTTTTAGCTGGGGCATGTTTTTTTCACACAAAATACATTTAAATAGGTTATTGTAATCATTAATGAGTGATACTATGGCTCTGGAAAGATTGATGGATGATAAGGCAATGGAAACCCTTTCAATTTCTTATAGCCCTGTAAAAAAAGATGTGGAAAGAGTAATTGATTTGCCCATTGAGGGCATATTGTCCCGTGTTTATGAAAAAGTGGAAATTGATGCAGGCATTATGGAGAGGGTTAAAAAAACATATTATTCCCTTGATGAAACAAGAAAAGAAGAGTTTAAACACGCCCTTTTGCCTGTTTTATACCATGCTTTTAATATTGGCGTGGAATTCAAAAATATCCTTCCCCCTCCTGACAGTGTTTTTTCAGACGCCCTTGAAGAAATTGTGTTTCAATTCAGCGCAGTGGAAGAGGAACAATTCCAATATTTGAAGAGAGCACTTTATCCAATAATTTCAGCTTTTGACAGGATTGGCAGGGAAAAGCATGGAAAAAAGCCTTGGAGAAAAAAATTGGAGCAGGATTTCAGGGGATTGGTTCGCAGGGGATTGGCATACAAACATTATTTGCCCAAAAAATTGGGCGGTCTTATTGAATATTTGGCACACGCGCCAGTAAAAAGAACATATATGTCGCCTTCTCCTGAAACAATTTCAGGGAGTAGCCAAGTAAAAAAGCCGCATAAAACACCAAAAAGAAGGGCAAGAAAAAACCAAAAACCGAAAGCTTTAAATATAACTTCCACTACATTTAGTAGTAAATTACTACCAATAAGTAATAAAGGTGTTAAAATGAATTTCGGACAACATGTTGAGAAATTATATAATACAATGAAAGAAATCGAGAGACAGAGGAATGAAGAAAATCTGGGAAGTTACGTTTTGTCCACAGGTCTATTTTATAATGCTCTTGATGATGTGAGCGGCGATGTTGAAATTTTTGCTCGTTCATCTTTGAAAAGCAGTTTGATGGAGCTGTTGAAAAATAGCAATCATCCTGAAGCAGGGCTTATCCTAGAAAATCTTGCTTCCATACATCCCAATAGCGAGCAATTAAAAAAAATAGTGAAGGAGAATTTTGCGTTTCTTTATGATATTTTTAAGCAGGAAGGTCACAAAAAATTTGATGAAAAGGACCCATTGCTCAGGGCATATGCCCTTTATGTTGCTAATGAAACAGACCTTCTGCGAATTACTGGGAAAAACAAAGAGGATATACAAACAAAAGTGGATACTCTTGTTGGTTCTTTAACAGACCTTCTTGATGTTGATTTTCAGAACCGCCCCGCAGATATTATTGACAGAATAACTGCCCATTTCAGCGAAGAGGCAAAGGATTTGGCAAGAGCTATTTATGAGGTTGATCCCTCTCTTGCTATTGTTGATTTCGTTGCATATAATTATTTGTCTCTTGAACCTTTGCTTGAGGATAAGGGTTTGCAAAGGGCATTGGAAAGCACAAAAAAGGCAATATTCCCAGAAAATCTTCCGAAAAAGGGTAAAGAGAAAAAAATTGAGGATTCATTGACATTCTTTGCACAATACGCTGTGGGTCATGACAGGATTTTACAGTTCAGAGAGAGTTTACAGAAGCCCGATATACAGCAAAAAATGCTTCGTGTTAAAAAAGCTTTTTTTGACCAATAAAAAAACGGGCACATGGTTTAAAAAGAATATATCTTACTTTACTTTTGAAAGTTAATCAAACCATTTTTTCCATTTTTTTGACAAATTTTTCTGTTGCTATTTTCAGTTTTTTCAGTTTCACCGGGTCAACGGGTGTTTTTGTTCTTGCAAGTTTTTTCATTGTCTCATACATTTTTTTGACAAATTCCCTGTCTGTTTTTGTTATTCCCTGCAATTTTTCAAAATATTTTGGTATGTTTTTTGGGCTTGGGGGGGATATTCCCCTTGCCATGAGAACTGCATGTGCTGCATCCATT
>CAZTVD010000099.1:0-2650 GCA_964616955.1 Candidatus Woesearchaeota archaeon | reverse complement strand
GAAGAGGAAAGAAAAAAAGGGAGGGAAGTATGGCTTGAGACGAGCTATGTAGACCACCCTGACAGGATAAAGCAGCTGGTTTCTAAGGGTTTGGAAGAGTTTGTCCTCATGGGTTCTGATTTTCCGTGGGGCGGAGCAAATATAGAATTTGCAATATCAAAAATTTCTTTGGCAGACATTCCTGAAAAAAGCAAAAAAAGGATGTTATTTGGAAATGCCATAGATTTGTTCTTCAAAAAATAATTATTTTAATTGTGTAATCCTAATTATTATAATGAATAAATTGAAATTAGCCATTTTTTTGATTGTTCTGTTGTTTTCTTTTTCCTGTCTGTTGTTTAAAACAATTTTCAACATTTTTCCGTGGGAATGGATTGCGTATGGTCCTATTCCTGATGATGTGCTTTATGATTATATTGGCAAATTCGGCAGAAATTATCCCTCTACAATAAAAGGCAATTGGGAACCTTCAATGATGCATATGGCAAAAATTGTTTTGGATGATTCAGAAAACATAAAATCACTTGGAATAAACACGCTTTCTGTTTCAATAGAATATCACATATCCACAAATGGCACACCATACCTGAACCCAATGGAAGAGGAAATGTTCAAATCAAATATTGTAAGGGCAAAGCAAAAGGGATTTGCCGTTCTTGTTGCTCCCAATTTTGTTGGTCCCGATCCCCGACCTTTTTCTGAGAAGGGAATAAACATGGACCTTAAAAAGTATTTGGATATGTCAGAGCAGGTGGCCTTGAAATGGGCCAAAATATCTGAGGATTATGGTGTGGAATTTTTTGCACCACAAAACGAGCTTGATGTTATGATTGACCAGTTTGTTAATGATGAGGAAGAAAAAAGCAGGGTTGTTTCAGAATGGCATGAGGAGATTCTCCCCAAAATAAAGCAAATATTCACAGGAAAGATGATGGCAAAACTTGCTGATTCAAGGGAAAATGATTATTTTAATGGTTATGATTATGTGGGGACAACTATTTTCCACAGAGGGTATGCTCTGGAAAATTTCAGGAATTACATAAATCGGACATATTTCACTATCTCGCAAGTTGCAGAGAAAAGCAATTGTTCATGGCTTGTTTCAGAGGCATGGATGCCTTATTCCTTCCCTTTTTCAAAAAATGAAAATGGAGAATCTCTTGATGGTTTGCAGGATGATTATTTCAAAATTGCAACAGAGGAATATCTCAGATATAACTACACAAATCCTGCTGGCTTTGTTTTTATAGCATGGATTATGGATGGGATGGATATAAAAAACAGACCTTCAGAACAGGTTTTAAGGGAGTTTTATTCAAAAATATGATAGTTATAACATTCTATAAAATTTAAATAATTGTTTAATTTCTTTCATAATATGTTGAACATATTCCTCTTTTTGGCAGGAGCATTCCTTTTCACTTTTTTGTTTGGAAGGGAAATAGAAAGAATAAAGGTTCCATGGATTTTTGCAGCCCTTTTTTTGGGTTTCCTCCTTGCAATGTATAATCCTTTTTCTGAAATAACATCTTCTTCTGAATTCCAATTTCTTGCCAATCTGGGCATGTACTTCCTTTTATTTGTGATCGGTTTTGAACTTGATTTGAAAAAATTAAAAGAACAGGGGAGGTTCATTTTCAAAGCAACTTTCTTTATTATACTCTTTGAGGCATTTTTTGGAACATTGGTTGTCCATTTTGTATTTGGTGTTGATTGGATGGTGGCCATAGTGGTTGCCCTTTCTTTTGCAACAGTTGGGGAGGCAATTTTGATACCAATACTGGATGAATTCAAAATAGTTAATACTAAGTTAGGTCAGACAATTATAGGCATAGGCACGCTTGATGATATTATTGAAATAATTGCTCTTCTTCTGATGATTTTCCTTGTAGATACCACTTTTTCCATATCTTATGTTGAAATGGATTATACCCTTTTTGGAATGGTTCTCTTATTTTTCCTCGCCTATGGTTTGACAAAAATAGGCAAGGGCGCAAGGAGGTTTCTTTTTACAAACATAGAAACATTATTCCTCTTTGTGGTTTTCATTTTCTTTTTGTTTTTGGGGGTTGGCGAATATGCTGATGCAATGGCTGTTGCTGCTATTCTTGCTGGCATAAGTATAAAGACGTTTGTGCCTGCTGAAAGGTTGAAGTTTATTGAGAGCGAGATAAAAACAATGTGTTATGGTTTTTTTGCACCAATATTCTTTTTGTGGGTGGGCATGACTATGGATGTTTCCTACCTTTTTATGTCTCCTTTGTTGGTTGTTCTTGTTGTGGCTGTTTCTAAGGGGACAAAGCTTTTTGCGAGCTGGCTTATTGGGAAGAAGGAATTGGGAAGCAAAAAATCAATCCTTCTCGGATTGGGGCTTTCTGTGAGATTCAGCACAAGCATAATCATAATAAAAATCCTATTTGAGAACAATCTTGTTGGCATAGGGCTTTATTCTGTTATAATTGCTTCAAGCATTGTTTTTAAATTTATTATTCCCCCATTATTCTCAAATCTTCTGTCAAAATGGGCCATATCAAGGCATAAAATATAAGCCATTTTTTGTCAAATGAGCCCCCGGAAAACCATTATCCCAAAAAAAATAATTGCCAGACCAATCAAACCATAAACAATCTTGACAATTTTTTTCCAATCC
>CAZTVD010000098.1:1014-2752 GCA_964616955.1 Candidatus Woesearchaeota archaeon | reverse complement strand
TTATTCTGAAAATTGTTGGGTCTCTCATTGCAGAATCATTGCTTTTTATGTCCCCCTTTAATCTTACTATTGCTTCGCCCTCTTTGAAATCTTTATGCATTTTTTTCCATAGTTCCATATTCTCATTTATACTTCTTGCCCTGCACTTGCATTCTTTTTTATTCCATCTGTCTTTCTTTATGTCTTCTTGCCTGCATGTACATACATATGCATGACCTTTCTTCAACAATTTTTCACAATAATCATAATACATGTCCATTCTGCTGGATATTATTATCTCCTTGTCCCATTTAATCCCAATCTCCTTCAAATCATTTCTTATACTATCATAATATTCTTTTTTTACTTTTATTGGGTTTGTGTCCTCAAACCTCAATATAAGCTTCCCGTCATATTTTTTTACATAGAGATAATTTATGTAAAATCCTATTGCATGACCTAAATGGAGATATTTGCTTGGTTCGGGGGGGAGTCTTGCAACAAACTTTCTTTTTATTGCATTTGGCAATTCTTTTAGTGTTTTCTTCTTCTTTTCAAGGAGTTCTGGAGCCATTTTTTTTAATTTGTTTTTCTGTTCCTCTATATCCATTTTATTCACTTTATCCACAATTTTTTTGATTTCTTTTACTAATCTTTTCATATCTTCCCTTAATTCTGGCTTTTCACCAAGTATTTTTGGGATAACTGCATTTACAGAAGCCTTTCCTTTATGGTCAAGGGCATTTTTCAAAGCCCATTTCAGTATGATGTCCATGAAATAGTTTAGATGGGGAGCATTATAAAGTTATTTTTCATACAATACATCATATCTCAAGAGTTTGTCCATTTTGGAGCATATGGGCGTTTTTTCCAAGAACATAACCTTCTTCTGCTGCAAGGGCTATTGCTGAAGCTATTTTTTCTATTGTGCCGTGTGTGGGAACATAGTGAGTTGGTTTTAATATTTTCAAAAGGTCCCGTTGGTCTTCCCTTGCTGCATGCCCCGAAACATGGACATCCTTAAAAATCCTTATGTGCTTTGTTCTTAATTTTCTCTCCATTTCAGCTCTGTTTGCCATGTTCACAGGGGACGGGATTGTTTCTGTTGCAAAAACAACAATATCATCCTTTGAAAATGGGTAAGGATAGTATCCATTCAAAATTTTTGCCAGAACAGAATTTGGCTCCCCCTGATTTCCCGTTGATATTATAATAAAGTTGTCCTTGCCTTCGCGCAAGACCATCTCCAGGGCATTTGTTATTTCTTTTCTATGCGAGGCAATTACTGCTTTTTTGCTTATGTTTATTATTCCAACCCTTTCAGCAGCATCTATATAATTTTTCATACTCCTCCCAAGAATAACTGTTCTTCTCCCCATTTGCTTGGCTATTTCAATTATTGTATTTATACGGGATATGTGGCTTGCAAATGTTGTGACCAGAATAAGGCGGTTTTTTGTTTCTGTATTCATCAAAACCTCCCTTAACATCTCTCTTTCAACCACTTCGCTATAAGTTTTTCTTTCCCTATCAATCCTTGTTGTATCTGTAAAAAAAGCTTTTATCCCACTTTCACCAAGGATTCTTAATCTCTCAATGTCTATTGGAGGACCTAACAATGGGGAGGCATCATATTTCCAGTCAACAGCATATAAAACCACCCCCTCTTTTGAATGTATTGCTATCATTGCTGTTTGGGGGGTTGAGTGAGTTGTATGTATAAATTCAATCCAAAGCTCATTATTTATTTTGTACTTAT
>CAZTVD010000098.1:0-1004 GCA_964616955.1 Candidatus Woesearchaeota archaeon | reverse complement strand
TTAATTTGTTTGAAAAGGGCTTTTTATGGTCCTTTATGAGATTTTTAATTACTTCTATTGTGAAAGGTGTGGCAATTACTGGACAATTATACTTTGAAGCCAGCACAGGAACAGCTGCTGAGTGGTCGAGGTGTGCATGAGATATTATTATTGCTTTTACTTTTTTTCCATATTTTTTTCTGAATTCCTCATCCTCAGGCACAACGTCAAGCTGATAAAGTTTTTTTAAAGGAAGACCCATTGCATCCCCATTTTCATAGGCAGCAACTTTCTCCACCCATATCCCCATATCTAATATAATGATGTCTTCCCCAAAACCAATGGCTGTCATGTTCCTGCCGATTTCAGAATATCCTCCAATCGCCCATATTTTCATTTAATCACCTAGTCCTCTCTATATTAAATTATTTTCTGGAACCAGCATATAAACGAGCATGGCATTTATATAATGTTTTGATTATGTTCTCATAGGTTTCTATTTCCTCTTTTATTTTTCCTTTTGAATTAAAAGAAATATAGCTTTTTCTTGATAGGCTTCTATTCAAGTCATTAATCCTTTCATTTATCCTCTTTATTAATTCTGCAATTTTTGAGCATGGAACCAACCCATGACCCCCAACAATCCCTTCTAACCCATTGAGTAAGGATTCATCAGGTATACTTTTCAAAATTTCAGAAAGATTACTTTGCGGGTCTTCCTCTTCCACCTTGCCAATACCTCAAAAATAAGTTTATTTTTGTTTTTTTAAAATTTGTTATTCAAAAAGTTTATCATTTGCTTTATTGTTTTGAATCCATTTTTTTTTGCTATTTTTCCGAGAATTTTTATTGAAGAGGTACCATATTGGAATGCTGTCTTTTTCCTTTTGCAAACAATTTCTGGAACTCCCAGTTTTTTTGCAATTTCTCTCAAAACAAGTTTATTTGTGCTTTTGTTTATTTTTTGTTTACATGGGATTTCCATACCTTTTTTTATGACTTCTTCCTCTAAAAAGGGCGTTTTT
>CAZTVD010000097.1:0-2757 GCA_964616955.1 Candidatus Woesearchaeota archaeon | reverse complement strand
CTCTGCTAGATCATCAGTTATAATTTGCCTGCTCAATACAATATCCCCTTTTTTTGGCGAAACAATGCTCTCAAGAATTTTTCTTCTTTCAGAAAATTTTTTTGACATAATTTCTCTCCCATTATAAAAAATTATATCAAATAGTTTTGTTTCAGTCGGGATTTGTTTTGCCATTTTGTTTATGCCATATTTTCTTTTAATTCTTTTTGAAATTTCCTGAAAGGGAATATGCTCACCTGTTTTGGGGTTGTATCCAACTGCCTCCCCTTCCACAATACAATTGTTGCATTTTATGCACTCCCTGGCAGCATTTACAATTTCAGGAAACTGGGCTGAAACATTTTCCAATCTCCTTGTAAAAACTTTTATATCCCCACCAACATGTATCTGGACTCTCATACCATCATATTTGAATTCCATTGCGCAGGGTTTTCCTACTTTTTTAAAACCCTCTTCAAGGTCATTGACCTTCTGTGCAAGCATGACTCTTATTGGTCTGCCAAGGCTTATTTTAAAACTTTTGAGGCCTTTTTCTCCCTGTTCAAGTGCTGTTTTTGCAACCTCTCCAAAATCCGAACATAGATAATATGCTCTTTCAACAAGATGGGGCTCAACATTAAATGCTTTGGCTATGGCGTCTCTCATTATCCCCTCGCCCACACCCATCCTTAAAACACCCAAAACAGTTCTTGTTATATACTTGGCTTCTTTTGGGGAAGAAGAGGACAAAAGCTCGGCAATAAGGTCTGTCTTTTTTTCTATTGTGCCTTCCCCCTCAAAAGAGGCTATTTTTCTCAGATTATTAACAACCATATCAATTGTTATTTGTTTTGAAATCAGGTTTTTTTGTTTCTTTTTTGAAACTACTTTTTCAGCAGTTATCCCAAGGTCCCCTGTTTCTCTCCAATATCTTATTATCTCCTTTTCATCCACTCCTGTTGCTTTTTTTAATGATTTTATCATGAGATTTGAAGCAACACCCACCACTTTATCAGACCAATCCGGAAAAACTCTCCCAAGAACAAGGAGAGTGCAATCATAAATAAACCTCCTGTCAAGTGTCCTCAAAAAATTAGAAAGGATTGTGGTCATTTCAAGTTTTTTTGTTGTTGATTCAAGTTTCTCATACAAGGAGACAATTTTGCCATATTCCATAATTAAAAATCAAGCGCATTCTATATATGTTTTATTCTGCTGCATAAATTCTCCTGTAATTCTCCCCCCATTCCTTTTCCCTTCTTTTATCCATTTCTTCCACAACACTGCCATATTTTATTCTATTCAAAATATCTTCCAACCTTTCTTTTACAATATTTTCAACCTTATTTTTTGGAATATATGTTTCAATAATTTTTCTTAATTTTGACATAGGAATGTAAATCCCGTCATCTCTCACAATAAGACCAAGGGTTTTGAGTATCTCCTTTGCTTCTTTCTTTCTATATTCTCCTATTTTATACATAAAACATCACTCCCTACATTTTTTATTGTTTTTTTAAATATATTTTGGTTAACTGGATAAAATATTGAAAATGAAGCAAAGTGAAATTATATAAAAAACATCTTATAAAGAAAAGTATATGGAAGTGGGAGAAGCAATAGAAGGAAGAAGAAGCATAAGGAGATTTCAAACAAGAAGGGTGCATAAAGATTTGATAGGAAAAATCCTTGACTCTGCAAGATGGGCTCCAAGTTCAGGAAATATCCAAAACTGGCAGTTTATTGTTGTGGAAGACAAAGGAAAAAGATTGCAATTATCTGAAGCAGCAGCAGGTCAAAGTTTTGTGGCAATCGCGCCAGTGGATATTGTTGTATGTGTGGATAATTCTAACATGGATATTTTCTATGGAAAAAGAGGGGTGGAAATGTATTCCTTTCAAAATTCAGCTGCAGCAATACAAAACATGTTATTAACAGCCCATTCTTTGGGTTTGGGAAGTTGCTGGGTCGGGGCATTTGAGGAAGAAGCAGTAAAAAGAATATTAAAAATTCCTGATGAGATAATACCTGTTGCAATCATAGCAATCGGCTATCCTGCTGAAAAACCTCCTGCACCAACAAGGAGAGAATTGAAATCAATGGTTTTTCTTGAAGAATGGGGAAAAAGAGCATAAATTTTTAACTTGCTTTTTTGAAAAAATTTTATGGAAAGGACAATAGAATTAGAGGAACTACTGCCTCTATTAGAGGAAAAGGAAAATGCAATAATATATGCAAGGCCCATTCTAAATTTTATAATTTACAAAAAATTCATTGAAAAAGGTATAGATGTCGACCCCTTTGAAAAGGTTATTGTGCCTCTCATAATTGCAGGTTTTCCAAGCCAGCACAAGGGGAGGGGAAAATATAGCGAACAAACATGTTTAACTATAATTGGCGGGCTGGAAAAAAGAAAATTAGAAGGAGAAATAGGTTATTGCCCTGCTTATGGGTTATTTATTATGGAAAAATTGCCTTTTTTGAAAAGAATTTTTTCAAAAAGGATATGTGAATGGGAAAATGAGGAGGTAAGGGGGAAGTATCATCTGCCCTGCCCACTCAAAGATTATAAATTCAGCACAAATCACGAGGAAGTACTTGAAAGTATATTAAAAATGACAAAAGAAAAATCAGGTATAGATTTTCAACCCTATATCAAAAAAATATCAAAGAAAGTGGGAGGGATAATTGAGGAAATAGAAAAAGAAATGAATAACACATCAAACAATGCATCTATAGATATGTTTTTTTAAAAAATAATAAAAAAAGAAAAAAAGG
>CAZTVD010000096.1:0-2818 GCA_964616955.1 Candidatus Woesearchaeota archaeon | reverse complement strand
AGCCCTTGGGGATATAAGAACAACAAATCCCTGCGGTGAAGAGCCGTTGTATTATTATGAATCATGCAATTTAGGTTCCATAAACCTCTATTCCTTTGTTCAAAATGGAAAAGTAGACTGGAAAGAAATGGAAAGAGTGATAAGGATTGGGACAAGATTCCTTGACAATATTATTGATGTCAATAAATTCCCGCTTCCAAAAATTGAAAAAAACACAAAAAGGACGAGGAAAATAGGTTTGGGCATGATGGGGCTTGCGAGCGCCCTTTTTGCTTTGAAAATCCCCTACAGTTCTGAAGAGGGGTTCAAGACAATGAAGAAATTTGCTGAATTTTTGACTTATTATTCCATGGATGAATCATGCAATATTGCAAAACAAAGGGGTGCTTTTCCCTATTATAAAAAATCCTCTTATGCTGAGGAAATGCCTGTTGAGGGATTTTACAGAAGGGAGGAGTGGACACTTGATTGGGACAAATTAAAGGAAAAAATAAGAAAAAACAGCATAAGAAACGCTGAGACAACAACAATGGCGCCAACAGGTTCTTTGAGCATGATTGCAGATGTGTCATCAGGAATAGAGCCGCAATTTTCCCTTGTTTATGAAAAAGTTGTTCCAATCGGCTCCTTTTATACTATTGATTGGGAATTCAAAAAGACATTGAAGGAGATGGGCATCAGGAAGGAGGAAATCCTGAAAAAAGTTGTGGAGAACGGCGGTAGCATACAGGGGATTGAGGAGCTGCCAGAGGATATGAAAAAGGTATTCATCACTGCTTACGACATCCCATGGTGGGACCACATAAGAGCCCAAGCAGAAATAGGCATGTGGGTGGCAGCAGCAGTGAGCAAAACAATAAACATGCCCAACCATGTAAAACCAAGTGATGTGAAAAAGGCATATCTTATGGCGCACAAATTGGGCTGCAAGGGGCTTACTGTTTATAGGGACGGCTCAAAATCAAAACAGGTCATATACATACCTGAATCAAAAAAACGCAATAAAATCATAATAAAAAATAGAACAATGGACATAATGGAAAAGCTTGATATAGATGTTAATGACAATATAGAGATTCTGAAAACAGAAAACGGGATAGAAGAAGTAAAAAATGGAGAGTCATGCCCCTTGTGCGGAAACAAATTTTTGAAACATGAAAGCGGGTGTGTTTCCTGCCCCTCTTGCGGGTGGAGCGAATGTACTATTGCATAACAAAACAAAAGCAAAAAGAGAAAATCTCAGAAAAACCCTCTGAAAAGAGCAATTTAAAGGATATTGCCAAGGTCCTGGCTGTTTCATTTGCAGGATTATTCGGGAGGGTGATGTTCCAGAGCATTCCGAGTGTTGAACCGCTTCTTGCCCTTGCAATAATCACTTCCTTTTACAAAGGACCAAAATACTGGCTCCCAATGGCTCTCTCATATGTTGCTGCAAATTCATTCATGATAGGAGGCCAGGGGTTCTGGTCGATAGCTCAATTTATGGGTGTTCTTTTTGCAGGCATTTTTGCTTCCTTCAAAAGAGGGAACCTGTTCAAAAAGCTTCTTGGCGGTGCAATCATTTATGAATTGTTTGTTAATTCCCTCTGGCTTCCCCTGTTCATCTCCCCTTTTATCCTGCTTTCCTCCCTTCCCTTTTCAATAGTGCATATAACAAGCACAATTGGTTTTGGCGCTTTTTTTGAATCAATCAGGGGGAAGGAAAATGAATAAATACCTCATTTTTTCAGGAATGATTCTTATATTATTGTCTGTATTTGCAGCAAATAATCTTGCAAATATCCCAACAGGCGCAATGGTTTACAAAGGGGAATGCACACTCATTGTGGATGATGGAAGGAATGTTTATGAACAACAGGTCCAATTAAAAAATTCCAGTGCATTCGATGTTCTGAAAAGCATGTTTGAAGTGGAATATGATGCAGGAGAATATGGTGTCTTTATAAAAGGCATAAAAACTGAAAATTGGACAAGGCAAACAACAGATTATTTCTGGATGTATTTTGTCAATGGCAAGTTGGCGGATGTGGCTGCTGACAAGTATGCTGTAAAACCAGGGGACACAATAAAATTTGCTTATATGAGCTCTGCTGATGCAATGAAATTTTTTGGCTAAGTTATTTTGGAAGAGCAAAGAAATTTTATTTTTAACAAATTCTGGATTATGGTGTTCCCCCACCTGTATTGATTTGGGACTAATCCAAAGTCCAAGCAGTCGAGTGGGCTAAAAGAAGAAGTTGGTTGTTTTGGATAATATTTTTCTGCATATTAAAGAGATGATGTGAGAGGTATTTAACCAGAAGCTTAGTGTTTACTTAGTTCCTTCAAAAGACGCATGTCTTCCTTGATGACTCTTTCTGATATTTTTTTCATTAGGGCTATGTCTATCAAATAATCCTGAGTATTCTTTTTTCTTGTTACCTTTCTTTTTTTAATGGTTTTTTTTGTCATGTTTATTCATTCCTTATATCTTTTATAATATCCCTAAAATAAGGATCAACCTCTCCTTTATCAATCTTTTCACTATTTTCCTTTATCCGTTTTTCTATATCTTTTAATGTTTTTTTTATTGTCTGCGATTTCAATTATAAACTTTGTAGCATCTTTGTAATGGAGTTTTAAGTAAATACCCAGTGTTAACATGAATGTTCTTGCAACAACACGTGCTGTCCTCTTATTACCATCAAAGAAAATTTGTTTTTGGGCAATTCTTTGTAGACAAATGCTCCGAGTTTAATTGGATTCTTTTCTTTAATTGTCTTTTTGAGCATTTTGACTATTCTGTAGGCTGTGTGGTATAATGTTCCTTCATTAAGTA
>CAZTVD010000095.1:0-2837 GCA_964616955.1 Candidatus Woesearchaeota archaeon | reverse complement strand
CTCAGGGTTTCTTTCTTTCAAGAAAGAAAGGCTACGGGAGTCCCTGCCCCCGCATATTTTTTATAAAGTTTTTATGTTTGATTTTTCAAAATAAATTTAAGCCAGTAACTGGAAACATTCTTATGCCAATAAACCCATTTTACAATCTTGTTTCTCTCTCTTTATTTCTTGTTGGGTTTTCTGCGATTTTTGTTTGGAAAATAAAATTTGGGACAGAATGGAAGATTTTTAGGTTGGGCGCTTTGGCATGGTTTTGTGCATATATTATAAAATCTTTTTTTAGTATATTCAATGAAACATTTTATTATTTGTTGCCTGAAGTAATTTTTTACATTTATGTGGGTCTTTTAACAGGGATTTTCGAGATTTTAATCCCCCTTTACATTATCATAAAAAAGAAGGATATGTTCAAAAAATTTTTGGATAAAATAAGCTTTGGGATAGGATTTGCTGGAATAGAAGCTATTTTTCTGGGGTTTTTTGTTCTTTTGAATTATTCGATTGCCTCATTTATTATTTTGCAGCAACCGGATTTGTTGCCAGAAAATATAGTTGCCTCTTTTTCTTATCCATCTGAAGTATATGTTACCACATTTTTCCTTGCTGGTTGGGAGAGATTATCTGCCTTGGTTTTTCATGTTTTTTCTACCCTTCTTCTATTTGCATTTTTAGACTATAAAAAACCAATCTTCCTCCTTTCTGCGTCCCTTTATAAAACATTTATAGATGCAACAGCAGCATATTTTACTTTTACATATTATTCTTTTGGGGAAGCAATAGAGATCTTTTATGGTGCAATCGCTTTAATATCACTTATAATCATGTGGAAATTTGATTTTTTTCAGATAAAAAATAAAACAAAAAAATCAAAATAAATTTATTTGGTATTTTGAAAATAAAATCATGATATCAGTTGATGAAAAACCTAAACCAATAGATATTGATTTAATGGGTCCCGGAGCAGAACCAGAAAATCTTGAAAGAATCATTAAAAATCTGGATTTTGATCATATGCATAAAGTCAAGTTGGAGAATATCTTTGTGTGGAATTCAATAAATTGGGAGGGCAGCATAGAAACAGGTGATAGTTTTGATTTTTTTAATTCATTCAGATTGGAGGATATTTATAATAAAAAATTTCCTGAACAGATACTTGTTTTTTCACCGAATAAAAATGGCTTTTATGATTTTTTAGGGCATTATGACACAACAAACATTTATTTTTTGGAACAAGAATTGCAAAAGAAGGGAAACATATTCTTTTATATTGACTATTCTTTATTGGGCGAGGAAGAGAAAAGGTTTTTTGATTTTAAAATCCCTTCTAGTATCCTTATTTACGATGGAATGTTTTTCTTTTCAAATGTTGGGCATAAAACGAAAAAGCATATGCGAAGAGTCATTTTTTCTCCAACCAAGAACTACTGGAAATTGAATGAATTCAAAGAAATTGTTGATATAAGTTCAAGGGCTGGAAATGAAAATTTTGAAACAATTACAAAGGGATTAAGGATAATGCCAGAAGACTCTGGCATTGTATTTTATTTTCATAAAAATGAATGGGTAGTGAGGTATGTGAGAGGAGAGGATAAGCTAAAAATTTAAAATATTGACATAGTTTATTTTCCTGTGCCCTGGTAGCTCAGATGACCTTTTCTTTCCAAAAGAAAAGGTCAGGGAAATGGTGGAGCGCTGCCTTGGTATAACTTCCTTAGGAAAGTTCAATGAAAAATCAAAAAGGCAGAGGTCGTGGGTTCAATCCCCACCCAGGGCTAACAAAAACTCTATATTAACGCTTCTAAATATTTCTTGAGCTCATTATAGGAGTGAGGAACAATGAGCATACACAATTATGAAAAAAGGCTGGAAAAAGCCAAAATTGCGATTAAAAAAGCAAAAATCTCTGAAAAGAACAAAAAAACAATTTTTGAGTTTGGAAGATACTGCCTTGTGTCCGGAATAGGTCTTCCAAGAATGGAAAGACTATACATGATGCTTAAAAAAATAGCTGAATGGCTGGAGAAGGATTTTGTGGAAATGAAAAAAGAAGACCTCTACAAAATCCTCGAGAAAATAGAGACAGGGAAATACACTGGCTGGACAAAATACACCTATAAAATAGCTTTAAGGAAATTCCTGAGATGGCTGTGCGAGAACAAATCCATTCAACTGGATCTGTCTGTCATAAAACCAAAAAGAGTTAATGGCAATCACAAACTTCCAGAGGAATTGTTGAGCGAAAAGGATATTTTGGCAATGGTGGAGGCAGCGGATAACTTAAGGGACAGGGCTCTTGTGATGACTCTTTATGAGTCTGGGTGCAGGATAGGGGAGATAGGAAATCTCAGAGTAAAGCATGTTTCTTTTGACGATTACGGCGGGGTTCTGATTGTGAACGGGAAAACAGGCATGCGAAGGGTGAGGATAATCAATTCAGTTCCTTACCTGCTTGAATGGCTGAGATACAAAAAAGGAAATCCTGAGGATTTGCTGTGGACTTACAAGTCAGATACTCTCCAGTATGCTTCTTTCAAGAAAATCCTGAAAAACCTGGCGAAGCGTGCGGGGGTTAGAAAAAGAATCTACCCGCACCTATTCCGCCATTCAAGAGCAACCCATCTCGCCAGTTATTTAACAGAAGCGCAGATGAAGAATTATTTCGGATGGACGCAGTCAAGCCCAATGGCCGGCGTGTATGTGCATCTGTCAGGAAAGGAGGTGGACAGCAAAATCCTTGAAATATACGGGATAAAACAGAAGGAGGGCAGGAACGAAATCATGAAGCCGAAAGAGTGCCCCCGCTGTCCTTTCATGAATCCTCCTGACGCGAAATTCTG
>CAZTVD010000094.1:0-2845 GCA_964616955.1 Candidatus Woesearchaeota archaeon | reverse complement strand
ATCTCCCCACAATTTCCCTTATGTAACTATCTATATTTTCCACTGAAATCCCGCACCCATTTGTTTTCAGAGCCCAAAAAATTCCCTTAAGAACCTCTGCCCCTCCCCTAAAAGCAACCTGCCTGTAATCCCTGAAAAGGCCCATTTCATAGGCAACAGCTGCTATTTCTGTTGACCTTATGATGTTTATTCTGTTTTCCCTCATAAATCTCCTGTAATTGCTCCTGTCAAACGTTATTTTTGTTTTCAACCTTTTTGACATGAGTTTTTGTAGGCCCTCAGGATTTTCATAAAAAAGCCTCAAAATCCTCTCATCCGTAGCAAACATGTTTGTTTTTAAAAATTGCATCAGAGCCACTGCCTCCATTTCCCCATAATGTATTATTTTCAGGTTTGATTTGCTTGTTGAATAGACCCTGTTGGCATAAGAAAGGAGCTCCTGAGCCCTGTTGTTTATTTGCGTGTTTCCTATGATTTCTATTGTGCCTTCCTTTATCCTTTTCATTATTCTCATGCCCGAAAATTTGAACCTGTTGCTCCTCAGTGCATCATCAACAACTTCTTTTTTCACACCCCTGCTTATTACAAACCTGACTCCTGTGGATTTTTTCAGTTTGTCAAGCACCCACAATAAACAAACATTTGATAGTGATATGAGTGTGGATGAGTCAAAAACCAGTATTTTTTCATTCATTTTTTTCACCAAAAAATTCTCTTGCTATGTCCAGCCTTCCCACACCCCTTTCCGGAACATCCTCCTTCATGCCCCCTATTTTCCTCATAAGTTCCCATTTTGTTATGCCAAGAAGTTTGGATATTCTTCCAAGGGATATGCCGTGGTGATGCATCCAGCTCCCTTTCACTATTCTTGCCTTTCTCAGAATAACTCCCACGTGTTTTGAAAATCTGGAATCAATGCGAGCTATAGCACGCATTATATCAATCATTTCACCCTCATAACCCCCAAAATCCCTTTTTTCAAGGTAAAAAATCGCCTTTTCAATATCCACAATTACCCTTTCTTTGAATTTATTGAATTCTTCTGGATATAATTCTCTGAATTTTTTGTCCCCCATAATGTCTGAAAGCGCGTATATCATCACTGTTGTTTTTATGGAATACTTGTCCTGATAAATGGATGCAGAATGGATGATGTGGTCAGACCAGTTCCTTATGCCAACAATATTGTCCTCTTTGATAAATTTATGTATTGTTTTCATTACTTGAAGGAGGTCCTTTCTGAGTTTCTCATTCATTGTTTATAGCAAACAAATTCTGAAATATATATTTGTGCCTTTTTACGGAAGTTTACAAACAATATTAATAAACGGAAAACAAGTCCTTTGCTTATGCTTTTTCCTTTTGATAATGTAAGAAAAACACAAAAAGAATTTATGCTTGAGATAGGGGAATGTTTGAAAAACAAGCAGAACCTCATAGCACATGCACCAACAGGCATTGGGAAAACTGCTGCGGTTCTCTCCTCAACACTCCCTTTTGTTATAGAGAATGACCTCACACTTTTTTTCCTCACACCAAAACATACCCAGCACAAAATTGTTGTGGAAACAGCCAGAAAAATAAAGCAAAAATACAATATCCCCTTAAGGGTAACTGATTTTATTGGAAAGCAATGGCTGTGCCTTATAAAAGGTGCAAAAAATTTGAATTCCTCTGAGTTCAGCGATTTTTGTTCTGATTTGAGAAAGGGGGAATTGTGCGAGTTTTACAACAACAGGAAAAGAATAAGTGCAAATGAGATTGCTGACAGGATTGGGAGGGAACTGCTTCATGCTGAGGATGTAAGGGAGATGTGCAGGGAAAAAAGAATATGCCCCTACGAAATGCTGATAAAAAATGCATCAAAGTCAAAAATAATAATTGGCGATTATTACCATATTTTCAGCAAGGGGGTTAGAAGCTCTTTTTTGAAGAAAATGGATAAAACTCTGTCAAGGAGCATTCTTGTAATAGATGAAGCCCACAACCTTCCTGACAGGATAACCTCCCTCCTCTCCTCCTCCCTCAGTGACTATGTTATCAACATGGCAATCAGAGAAGCGAGGGATTTTGGCTTTTATGGGGCTGCTGAAAGTTTATCCTCTATATTGTCTTTTTTCAATTCACAGAGGAATGGCGAATACCCCTTTTCTAAACTTGATTTTATTGGCGGTGTGGAATCTGAAACAGGCAGGGAATTCGGGGAATTGGCAGAGGAATTTGCTGTTCTGGGAGAAGAAGTAAGGCTGGAAAAAAAGAGGAGTTTTATAGGAAGTGTTGCAAATTTTTTCAAAAAATGGCAGGGAAGGGAAGAGGGCTTTTTGAGGTATTTGAGAAAAGGAAAAAGGACGCAGTTGTTTTATACATGCCTTGACCCGGCTGTTTTGAGCTCTGAAATATTTGAAGAAGCTTATGCGAGCATTCTTATGTCCGGAACACTCACCCCGCCAGAGATGTATTCCAAAATCCTTGGTGTGCAGGGAAAGACAGTTGAGTACACCAACCCTTTTCCCAAGAAAAACAGAAAAATCATCCTTTCTCCTGTTGCAACCACCAAATACAGCGAGAGGAGCATTTCTGAATTTCTGAAAATTGGGGAAGTTTGCTCAAAAATAATTTCCTCTTGCAAGGGGAATATAGCGGTTTTTTTTCCGAGTTATGAAATAATGAATGCTGTGAGGCCTTATTTAAAGACAAATAAGCCGGTTTTTCTTGAAAAACAGGATATGAAAAAAGAGGACAGGATATCCCTTTTCCATTCTTTTACTTCCTCTTCTGGAAATGTGCTTTGTGGTGTTGCGGGTGGTTCTTTTTCAGAGGGCATGGATTATCCTGGAAAATTTTT
>CAZTVD010000093.1:0-2847 GCA_964616955.1 Candidatus Woesearchaeota archaeon | reverse complement strand
GTTGTTCTATTTAATACTTTTCTCCTATGAAAAATATATTAGATATATTGAAAAAATCAAAAATTAATTGTTAATCCCATGGAAAACCGAAAGGTAAACCCTGAACCCCCCTTTTTTTGCAAGTGTTCTGACATTTCCAAAAACCTCCTCCATGAGCTCCATTAATTTCTCCCCTCCCTTTTTATGTCTTGCAACTATTTGTAATTTTCCCCCATGTTTGAGATATTCTGGCGCTTCTTTTATTATTTTAGAACAAACAGAAAAACCTGCAGAAATGGGGGGGTTGGATATTATTGAATCAAACTTCCCACAAACCTTTTCATAAAGATTGCTTTTTATCACCTTTCCTTTCAAACCCATTTTTTTAAGGTTTTGTTTTGTTATCCTCAAAGCCCTCTCATTTACATCAACAAAAACAACTTCTGCCCCAATCAACAGGGCAACAATCCCAATTATCCCATAACCACAGCCCATATCAAGCACTTTCTCACCTTTTTCTATCACCATATTTTCTGCAAGCAATCTTGTGGCATTGTCTACTTTCCTCCATGAAAATATTCCTGAAAGCGTATACAATTCTAGGTTAAAACCCCTGATTTTTGTTATTATTTTTCCTTTTTTTTCTTTGCACTCAGGTTTTTCAGAATAATAATGCATACATAGATATTGTGGCATCAAAAGAAAAAGTTTATGTTTACATAATCCGTGGCTACAACTTACAAAATACTCCTTTGCCCTTTTATGTGTTGTTTGTTAAACCAATAGTTCTTCAATGCTGTTTATTTGTTCTTTTATTTCCTCAATTGACTCTTTATATGCCCTGATTTTTCCCATTTTATAACCAAAGGAGCCGGCTATAAGGGCTGCTGCTCCAGACAAAATCATGTATCCTATGTCAAGCAATCCAGCCATGCCCGCTATTTCTGTTGCAATGGTTGCTATGATTGCAGCACCAAATTCCTTGTCAAAGGAATCATCTACTTTGGACATTTTGTTTTCAATCCCATACATTGCTGATTTTAGCCCCTGCATTTCCCTCTCTTTTGCTCCTTCTTTTTTTATCTTTTCAATAATTGGGCTTATTTCATAAAATCCCAATTCTTCTTCTAAAAAAGAATTGCTTATATCAAATACATTTTTCCCCTGTCTGCTTTCATTTTTGTGTTTGTAGGTCATATGGGATATATTGATTTTGCAAATATAATGCTTACGAATATTTGTAAGAAACTAATTGCTTTTCCTTTTGTCTATAACCCTTGTCCCTTTTAAATCACCCATGACCTGCTCGTATATTTTGTCCGGGCTTTTGACCTTGACTTTTGGGGTTATTTCTATTTTTGATTTCATCTTTTCCTTTATTTTTCTCACAAGCCCCTCTGCATTTACAACATGCTTTTCCGGCCCTATGTGTATCTCAACAACATCCCTTGAATATGGGTCATATTTGTTCTCTTTTTTTATTATGACCTGATATTGATTGATATTGTCTATCTCACTCATGATTTCATCAAAAACATCCAAATCAATAAGAACACCCTTTACTTTTGTTGCATTCAGTGCCTTGTCCATGTCGATTATCCTCTTGATTTTCCCAACAATCCTTGGTGCAGATGAGCCGCAATACGGGCAAATACCTTTCTCTATCCTTCCCTTAAGGAAATCGCCTGTGAGGTACCTCAAAAAAACAGTGCCCCTCATATCAATATGTGTAAAAACAAGCAGGCCATCTTCCTCAACTGGCTCCATTGTTTTTTTGTCCACCAATTCCCATATGTGGAGGTGGGGAAATATGTGGATTCCCGAACCCTCCCTGCATTCCATCATTGCAATTTTTGATTCAGTCATGCCATATGCATTTATTATTTCTGGTCTTTTACCGATGCTTGCAAAATTGTCTTTTATGACTTTTTTCATGCCCTCTGGCGCTGCTTCTCCACCAAGCACTATTTTTTTGACATTTGATTTTATACCCATTTCCTTTGCCACATCTGAAACTCTTTTTATATATGTAGGCATGCCTGCAAGTATGTTGGTTTTGAATTTTTCCATAAGATTGACCTGTGCCTCTGTTCTTCTGGCTCCAAATGTAAACCACAAGGTATTTGGGTAATCCATTATTCCAAAGGTCATCTGCCAGAAAGCAAGGTGCGGTGCAAAGGGAAACATATTCTGCGCTATTGGTTTTTTTATGTCCCTTGTTATTCTCTGTATAAGGGCTTTTGTGTTTTCTCTTATTATTTTAAGGTCATATCTTGTGAGAAATGCAGGAGTGGAGTTTCCAGTCCTTCCTGATGTGGCAAAAAAAGTTACTGGATAAAATTCCTCCATCATTTTTTCCTTAAATGCCTGCATATTTTTCAGGGCGGAGAGTTTTTGCCTTGTTGTTAAAGTTTTTTTTAAATCCTCCTGTTTTGGCTGTAAAATGAATTGTTTCGGGTTCTTTCTTAAGGGGATTTTTGTTGTTATTGGCAGTTTTCTCAGGTCTTCCTTTTTTTTGATGTCAGAGGGTGTTAATCTCAATTTTTTCATCAATCTTCTGTAATAAGGGTGGTGGTAATAAACAAGTTTTATAAAATGCCTGAGTTTTTTTTCCTGTAATCTCATTTTTTTATCTCCCTTGCAGGGACCCCGCCATATTTTTTGCCTTTTTTCAAAACCTTGTTTTTTGGCAGAACAGAGCCAGCACCAAGAACAGAATTATCCTCCATTTTTGCACCAGCAAGTATTGTGGCATTTTGCCCTATCAAGCACCTTTTCCCTATTTTCACTTTTCTGAATATTATTTTTCCTTTTTCTGCTGAATGTGACAATATCTCACACCTTCCGCCTATTATTGTGTAATCCCCT
>CAZTVD010000092.1:0-2877 GCA_964616955.1 Candidatus Woesearchaeota archaeon | reverse complement strand
AGGGAATGTTATGAGGTTGGGGGACATTCCAGAAGGAACAAATGTCTTTAATATCGAATTGAGACCAGGTGATGGGGGAAAAATAGTAAGGGCTGCGGGATTGAGCGCAAAAGTTGTTTCAAAGGACAAGGAATATGTAATAGTGAAGCTACCAAGCAAAAAAACAAAAAAACTCCATATAAATTGTATGGCAACAATAGGTGTTGTTGCCGGGGGCGGGAGAAAGGAGAAGCCAATGATGAAAGCAGGAAAAAAATACCATGCTTTGAAAAGAAAAACAAAAACATGGCCTGTTGTTGCTGGGAGTGCCATGAATGCTGTTGACCACCCATTTGGCGGCGGAATGAGGAGAAGGAAGAAATTAAAAACAGTTTCAAGAAGAAAGCCGTCCGGAAGCAAAGTTGGAAGCATTGCAGCAAGAAGGACAGGAAGAAAGAGGGGTTCAAGATGAAGGAATTCAGATATAGAGGAAAAACGCTTGAAGAACTGAAAAAAATGAGCATTCAGGAATTTATGAAACTTCTTCCTGCAAGACAGAGAAGGAGTTTAAAAAGAGGGCTTACAACAGAGCAAAAGAAAGTTGTTAAAAAACTTGAAAAATCAGACAGGGTAAAAACACACAGAAGAGACCTTATAATCCTTCCCTCTTTTGTGGGCAAAATAATAAGCGTTTATAATGGCAAAGAATTTGTGGATGTGAGGGTTAGCGAGGAAATGATTGGCCATTATGTTGGAG
The DNA here is from genome assembly GCA_964616955.1 of Candidatus Woesearchaeota archaeon. Taxonomy (GTDB): domain Archaea; phylum Nanobdellota; class Nanobdellia; order B33-G15; family B33-G15; genus CAZTVD01. The sequence goes on along the minus strand of CAZTVD010000092.1, from coordinate 2,141 downwards.
AGTTCAGTTTAACAAGAAGAAAGACGCAACATGGAACCCCGGGTGTGGGTGCCTCAAGAAGCTCCAAATTTGTTCCAATAAAGTGATTTTAATGAAAGCAACAGCAAAAGGGAGTTTTCCCATATCAACAAAGGACACGGTTGAAATAGCCAGAAACATAAGGAACAGGGAGTTGTCAAAAGCAATGGATTTTTTGCAGAGAGTAATAGAGAAAAAAAGCTTTGTTGAGTATAGAAGATTCAAAAAGGACAGGGCACACAGGAAAGGAGGAGGGCCAGGAGCTTATCCTGAAAAAGCATCAAAAGAAATAATGAAAATATTGAAAAGTGTTATGAATAATGCAATTCAAAAAGGAATGAATCCAGAAAAACTTATGGTTTCAAGGTTTGAGGTGGGCATGGCAGTGTCAAAAACAAGAAGGGCAAACAGGAGACTGGGGAAACAGACAAACATACTTGTAGAGGTGGAGGAAAGTGATTGAGAGAAGGTTTGTTGAGGACAAAACAAAGGAATTGAGGGTAATGGACTGGCTAAAAAGGGAATTGTCTGGTATGGGATATTCCAGGGCGGAACTGGAAAAAACTCCCCTTGGGATGAAAGTTATAATATATTCCTTCAAGCCAGGAATGATTGTTGGAAGGGCTGGCTCAAACATAGAGAGGCTTGCAAAGATATTGGAAGAAAAATTCAAATTGGAATCCCCGCACATAGAGGTAAGGGAAATAGATAACCCGAATATGGACCCACAAATAATGGCAAATAACATAGCAAGGCAGCTTTCCATTTACGGAGTCACAAAATTCAAAGCAATTGGCCACAGAAATCTGGCAAGAATAATGGATGCTGGGGCAATTGGTGCGGAGATTATAATGTCCGGCAGAATCCCAAGTTCAAGGGCAAGAAGCTGGAGGTTTTATGCAGGGTATCTTCCAAAATGCGGTGAAACAGCAAAAAATGATGTGCTTGTTGGGTTCAGAAAAGAAAAATTGAAAATGGGTGTGATTGGAGTGACAGTGAGGATTCTTCCTCCGTATGTGCAGATGCCTGACAGGGTTGAATTGAAAAATATAGAAATAAAAGGAGAAGAGATAAAAGGGGAAGAAACTGAGCAGGAAAAAGAGGGAAAAAAAGGAGAAAAAGAAGAGAGAAAAAAGGGAAAAGAAGAAAATGGGAAAGAAACCCAAAAAAAGAAGCAAAGTGAGAAAAAATGAAAATGAATGATATAAGGAAGATGGAAGATAAGGAAATTGATAAAAAAATAGATGAAATAAGAAAGGAATTAATGGTCATTATGACAAAAAAATCAAGTGGCGCTAATCCCGATAACCCTGGAAAAATCAGGGCAATGAAGAGGGATATAGCAAGATTGATGACAGAAAAAAACAGGAGGGTATCCATAGGGAAATGAGTATTGTATGCCCTGTTTGCGGGTTGCCAAAAGAGGTTTGCATCTGCGGTGACATAGCAAAGGAACAGCAGAAAATAACAATCAGGACAGAAAAAAAGAGGTACGGCAGGATAATGACCATCATTGAGGGAATCGACTCAAAAAATGTGAATATAAAGGAACTGGGGAAAAAAATGAAGCAAAAACTTGCATGCGGAGGAACAACAAAAAACGGAGTTATTGAACTGCAGGGAAACCATAAACAAAAGGCAAAAGAAATCCTCATAAATCAGGGGTTCAACCCGCAAAATGTGGAAGTGATTTAGATGAAAGGCATAATTAGAAAGAAAGCAAGAATTGTCAGAAGTAGAAATAACTATCTTGTTGGCATAGAAGGAAAAATCCTTGATGAAACAAGAAACATGGTTTTGATAGGGAATGATAGCAAAAAGTGGTTTGTTGAGAAAAAAATCTGCTCTTTTGAGATTGGAGGACAGGTTGTTGAAGGAAGGGACATATTGAAAAAAACAAAAGACAGGCTCAAAAAATCAAAAAGGGGGAGAAAGAGATGGTAGAATGTAAAGATGTCAGATGTCCGCACCATGGGAGTTTGAAAATAAGGGGAAAGAAGTTCAGGGGAGTGGTATTGTCAACAAAAATGGAAAAAACAGTAAAAGTGGGATGGGAAAGGGTTGTGAGGGTAAAAAAATATGAAAGATATGAAAGAAAAAGGAGCAAGATAACCGCACACAAA
>CAZTVD010000091.1:0-3029 GCA_964616955.1 Candidatus Woesearchaeota archaeon | reverse complement strand
TTTTTATTTTTGGCAGAAGAACATAAACACCAGAACGAGCATCATAAAAACCTTCTGGTGTTTCAAGACCATCAAGTGCCTCCTCAACCAATGTCCTGTTCCTCCAATACGTCCAGAATCCAAGTTCCTTCCTAATCCTTCTTTTATCAACCTTCTTGCTTATCTCCCTGAATTTCTTTTCATCAAGCATTAAGAATGTTTCAATATTCATAAACAAAAAGTAAAAAAACCAAATTTAATTTTTTATATAAAAAAGCAAATAAACAAAAAATTCACCAATTTTATATGGAAAAGCTTTTTGTTGGATGCCAAGGTTTTTTGGATGATTCGTTCAGATTGGGAAAAAAGATTTACGATTCTGGATACAGACCAGATTTCCTCATAGCAATATGGAGGGGAGGAACCCCTGTGGGTATAGCAGTGCAGGAGTTTCTTGCATACAAAGGCATAAAAACAGACCATATTGCAATAAGGACTTCAGCATATGGGGGGATTGGAAGAATGAGGAAGCAAATAAAGGTGCATAATCTCGGCTATTTGCTGGAAAATATAGATCCAACAAAAAAACTTCTAATAGTAGATGATGTTTTTGATACAGGAAGGAGCATGGAAACCCTCATAAAAGAAATAAACACAAGGGCGGGGGATAGGGAACCGGAAGAAATAAGGGTGGCAGTTGTTTATTACAAACAGGGGAACAATGAAACCAGCATAACACCTGATTATTTTGTACATAAAACAAACAAATGGATTGTTTTTCCGCATGAACTTGTTGGTCTGACAGAAGAAGAAATCAGCAAAAAGGGCGGTGCAATTGCAAAAATATTGAGTGAATGAAATATCATCCTATCCCCTCACAACATTCACTGCTTATTTTCTCTTGAGCCTTTTTGGTTTTGCACCAATCCATACAGAATTTTTCGGTATTTTCTTTCCAAAAGGGATAATAGCCATAGCACCAATAACTGCATTATCACCTATTTCAACACCCGGAAAAATTGTGCTGTTTGTGCCAATAGTAACACTATTGCCTATTTTGATTTTTTTCAAAATAACATAATCACCTTCAAAGATATGGCCTGTTAAAGTGGCATTATTCCCAAGAAAGCAATTATCCCCTATCTCCAGCCTTTCAGGATTCAGGATTATTGAACCAACATACACTTCTTCACCTATCTTTGCCCCAAATAACTTGTAAAGTGCTGAAAAACTTTTGACAAAATTAATTGGTCTGAGCAAATCAGTATAAACCCTGTAATAAGCATGCCTTACCCCAAGCCTGTGGTATTCATAACTCTTTTTTGAATATTTTCCATCAGGAACAGGGGAATACAAAGACCTAAAAAAGAGGAAAAACAACAAAACAAAGAGCATGAAAAGAGCATAGCAAAACAAAACAATGATGGGCAGAAAAATCCAGAAATAAACCCCAAAAAATTCAAAACTCCATTTTATTATAAAAACAGGGATTATGCCAGAAATCCAGAAAGAAAACAATATTGAAAGTGGCATAAAGTATATTTTTATTTTTTGACCAATTGTGAGTGTATCGGGCAACATTTTTTTATGGAAAAATCCAGCAGTTAAATTGTTTTCCAAAACACTTAAATAAATGCAAAAAAGAATAGGAATATGGTTCCAAAAAATGTTATACGTAGAATAATGCAAAAGGAAGCAAAAAAACAGGGAATGAAAATAAGCAAAGAAGCACTTGAAAAAATGAAGGAAATTATAGAAGATATAGGTGTGGAAATAGGAACACACGCAAAAAAACTTGCAAAGCACGCAAAAAGAGAGATTGTTGATGATTCTGACATAAAACTTGTAATCAGGTAATGATGTTCTCCAATATATACAAAGTTTTAAATATTAAATTCCCCTCTTTTTAATTGGGTGGTAGTTTGAAAGAAGGGGTTAAGGAGATTTACAAATTTTTTTTAAGAGAAAAGCCGAGCATGATGCTTGTCAAACTTAGGGACCAGTCCAAACCAAGATATCCTAGCATTATTGCAAAAGAAGTTGACTGCACTTATGCCCACACGGTGAGGGTTTTGCAGGAAATGGAAAAAAATAAATTAATAGTTTTCAAGAAGAAAGGAAGAAGGAAAATGATTGAATTGACAAAAAGGGGAAAAGACATCTCAGAGCTTCTTGTGAAAATCATAAATCTCTTTGGGGGTACAAAATAGAATCCAGATAATCGGCATATTCTTCCACCCTCCCAAATATATCCTGCACCATTCCTCTTATTTCTGAAACAATTTCCTTCAATGTTCTGCCCTCTGAGATCCTGTAAAAACCCCCCACTTTCTCCACCAATCCCATCTCCCTCAGCCTTCTCAAATGCCTTCTCACATTTGAGGGAGAAACGCCTGTTTTTTCAACAATATGTTTGGAACACAAACCTTTCCTGTTTTTCAGTAGCTCTCCAAAAATGAGGAGAATATCATTTCGTGATTCTCCCAACTGCAAAAGACCCAATGACTTCAAAAATCTCCTCAAAACAGAATCAAAATCTCCCGATGGCTTTTCAAACTTCCTCAAGCAGATTTCTTTTATTGGAATCTCCTTATGCACTTTCACAAAAATAGATATCTTAAAACATTTATAAATATATATAGGCTAATTTAAAAAATGGAGATACAGGCTAACCAACTGATTCTCAGCGCAACAATTATCTTTATTGTGGGTCTCATCATATTCTCTGTTGCTTTTCAGGCATATGGCATAATGGTGGACTTGAAAAGGACAATGGGGGTTAATGTGACGGATTCAGAAGTCGCAACAATAACCTCTCTTCTCTCCCTGATTCCGGGGGTATTAACGCTCATTTATTTTGCTTTTGTGGGAACAGTAATATGGTATGTTATGAGAAGGTCAAATGAAGAACAACAATGGCTGTTTTAATGAATAGATTTATATTATGGTGCTGTTTCTTGCCATACATGAAAATAACTCTGAGTGTTATAAAAGCGGATATTGGAGGTTATGTGGGCCATTCAGCTGTTCATCCTGAATTAATGGAAATT
>CAZTVD010000090.1:0-3052 GCA_964616955.1 Candidatus Woesearchaeota archaeon | reverse complement strand
ATTTTTATTCTTTGGAAAATTTTTCCATAGGATAATTAAGTAGGAATAATAAATTTCTTATGGAAATAAATCCCAAAAAAGTATATACATTTAGTAAGAAGTTTGTTTGTTCCACATGAAATATAGGAGTTAATACTTAATATAATATATATTTTCAATATAGAAAATAATAAAATACCTGAGTTTCCAAAAGAAAAGCAGGTGAGGGTTTTTTCAAGAATTAAGTTTCCATAGGAAAGTAAGGTGTGAGAGGATTATAATTTTAATATAAAAGTATTTAAGTATGATTTCCTTTGGAATACTATAAATTTCGGGTGGGGAATTATGCAAAGTTCACTTCAACAGATTTTTGAGGAGTATCTTAATAAGAAATCTATTTTTATTAATAAAGAAGCCTTGACCATCAGACATAATCCTTCTGAAATACTTCATAGGGATGAGCAAATTTCTATTTTAGCTCAGATTCTTGCACCTTCTCTCAAAAATGAAAAGCCATCCAATGTGATTATTTATGGAAAAACAGGCACAGGAAAAACTGTTGTAGCAAAGCATGTTTGTGAACAACTGGAATTTACTGCAAATAGCAAAAACCTGCCAGTAAAAACAATATATGTTAATTGCAAGATGAATAAAGTAGCAGATACTGAATACAGGTTATTTGCTTATCTGGCAAACCAGCTCGGAAAAAAAGTGCCTGCAACGGGATTGCCAACACATGAGGTTTACAATACTTTTTTTGAAGCACTTGATAATGAAAACAAGGTTTTCATCATAATCCTTGATGAAATTGATGTTCTTGTAAAGAAACAGGGCTCTGACATATTATACAACTTAACCAGAATCAATTCTGAGCTTAAAAATTCAAAATTGTGTTTTGTAGGGATATCCAACGACATTACATTTACAGACAATCTTGACCCAAGGGTTAGGTCGGGAATGAGTGAAGAGGAAATTATTTTTCCGCCGTATGATGCAGTCCAACTGAACAATATCCTTGAGCAAAGGGCAAAAATTGCTTTTGTAAGAGGTGCTGTTGACTCAGTAGTTATAGCCAAATGTGCTGGCTATGCTGCAAGGGAGCATGGGGATGCCCGAAGGGCCCTTGATTTATTGAGAGTAGCAGGAGAGTTGGCAGAGAGAGAAGGTCTTTCAAGGGTGGAAGAAGTGCATGTTGACCTTGCAGAACAAAAAATAGAAACAGACAAGGTTGCTGAGATTATAAAAAGGCAGCCAAAACAGAGCCTTCTTGTATTTTATTCAGTCATTCAGACAGCCAAAAAAAGGGAAATGCCCCTTTATACTGGAGAGGTCTATGATGTTTATAGAGGCCTTTGTGTGAGCACCAATACCCGGCCCCTTACCCAGAGAAGGATATCTGATTTAATTGGGGAATTGGATATGCTCGGTCTTTTAAACGCAAAAGTTATATCCAAAGGAAGGTACGGAAGAACAAGGGAGATAACCTTTTCTCTCTCTGAAAATATGCTTTCAAAGGCCGAAGAAGTGGTAAGGGAGGTGCTTGAATTATAAGGCAGGAACTTGAAAAAAAAGGATATCTTTTATCACCTGACTTAGATATAGATATCCCAGAGGATTTCCTTGAATTTATTGAGAGAATGGAGGAGAAACCTCTTGTTATTGATAGGAAGGTTTATGAGGAATTCTTAAAATCAAAAGAAATAAGGGTTGTAAAAAGGAGGGAGGATAGGGGGGATTTTTTTCAGAATTTGAAGATTTTAAAAAATTATACAGAACAGAAAAGAAGCAAAAAACTTGAGGTAACTGATTGGACAGCATATTTCAATAGGAAGTATGAGGAAATATCAAATTTGATAACAAAAAGAATGGATGTGAAGGATGTTGTATCAATAAGCAGGCTGGTTGACAGAAAGGATTCTACAATAATAGCTGTTGTAAATGAAAAAAGAGTGACAGCCAAAGGAAATATTCTTCTTATTTTGGAAGACCCTACTGGAGAAACTCTTGCAATAGTTAACCAATACAAAAAAGAGATTATGGAGAAAATAAAAGAAGTTGTGCTTGATGAAGTTGCAGGATTCAGGGGAGTAAAATCAGGCGAATTCTTTTTTGTTAATGATGTAATATTTCCCGATATACCTTATGTGCCTGAAAAAAAAGCCCCAAATCCAGGAAAAGCAGCCTTTATATCTGATTTGCATATTGGTTCTAATAAGTTTCTTATGAATGAATTTGAAGATTTTATAGAATGGCTTAATGGGAAAGGGAGCAAGAGCGAGCAGGAAATGGCCAAACAAATAAGGTATCTTTTTATTGGCGGAGACCTGGTGGATGGTGTTGGTATTTATCCCGAGCAAATAAAAGAGCTCACAATAGGAGATGTTTATGAACAATACGAAAAATTTGCAGAATATATGAAAAGAATCCCGGAGGACATTAAAATAATTGTAATTCCGGGAAACCATGATGGTGTGAGGTTGGAAGAGCCACAACCCCCCCTTTATAGGGAATTTGCAAAAGAATTAAAACCATATGGCAACATTCTCATGCTTTCAAATCCCTCTTATGTGAATATACACGCAGGTGATGGCTTTGAGGGATTCAATATCTTGAATTACCATGGTTATTCTTTTGATAGCCTTGTTTCTGACGTGGAACCCATAAGGAAGAGCGGGGGTTATGACAGGGGGGACAAAATAATGGAATTTTTGCTCAAAAAAAGGCATTTAGCCCCTTCTTATGGATGGGTGCCCATTTCCCCCATGGAAAGGGATTATTTGTTTGTAGATATTGTGCCTGACATATTTGTAGCAGGGCATATACACAAGTCTAAGGTTGGTTATTACAAAAATATTCTTACAATAACCTCTTCCTGTTGGCAGGGAAAAACTGTTTTTCAGGAAAGGGTGGGGCACCATCCAGAGCCAGGAAGGGTGCCTATTTTTGATTTAAAAACAAGGAAAATGACTATTTTGAAATTTGTTTAGATATTTCACTATAACAAACTTTTTTTAAGCCAATTATGGACGTAAGATAATGAATGCTTCTGAGAATATGCAGAAATATTTTGAAT
>CAZTVD010000089.1:0-3055 GCA_964616955.1 Candidatus Woesearchaeota archaeon | reverse complement strand
TCTTGTGTCCACACACACGATATTTGAAATCCTGTATCTGACATCAGAGTGCCAGATATTCATGGTCAATTATCTTCTTACCTATCTTTTCTGCTACAAGATGATTCATGAAACAGGATTAAGGCACTGGACAGGCATTGATGACGCAAATCTTATATTTGATGCCTCGTTTGAATACCGTCCTGATGCAGGACTTCCGGTTATACACCATCTTCTCACAACAGTAAGGAAGAACAAGATAAACATATTTGCATGCACGCAAACACCACATCAGCTTGGAAGCTCAATTCATTCAAATGCATTTGCCAAGGTTATGTTCTCGCTCTCGCATGGCAGGGATATTGAATGCATGTTCCAGTCAATGGGCATAAGGGATGAGGAGCAGAAATCATACTGCTTTGGCCTGAAGCCAAGGGAGATGGTTGTGAAGTTTTCAGGCCGTTTTCAGGAGCCGTTTGTTGCAACAGTTCCGGAGGTGAACATATGAGCAGAAATGTGAAATATGACGAGGAATTCATAATGCAGAACAATGCAAGAATTCTTTCTTTGTTCAGGATTCAGCCCAGATACAGATACAAACCGCATTCTGAACCAGAAGTCAGGAAACATAAAAAGGAACTCAGTGATGACGAAAAGAGAATGCTTATGGCAGTAAACATTTACCAGTACAGGAAGAGCATGACAGAAATCACAAAAGCCACGGGTTTTTCTGCAGGCAAATCATCGCGTATGCTTAATGCACTTGAGCGCGCAGGCATGGTAAAAATCATAAGCATATCAAAAGGCAGAGGCATAAGCAGATACCCTGTCCTGCTTGAGCCTGCATACAGGATTCTTGGCATTGAGCCGCGGAAATTCTCTGGCAGGGGTGCAGGCCATGAACATGTGCTATGGCAGCATCTTCTTGCAGAGCATTTTCTCTCTTTCAGCCCGAGGATTGAATTCAGCAGGAACAACAAATTTATTGACCTGGCATTTGAGACAGGCGGCTTTCTTGTTGGCATTGAGGTTGCACTCGCATCAGTGCATGAGCAGGAGAATATCAGAAGGGATTTTGAGATTGCAGCAGTGGATTTTGTTGTTGTGGCGTGCAGAAACAGAACAGTTGCAAATGAGGTTCTGGCTGTTGTGTCAGGAATGGATGCAGAAACAAGACAGAAAACACGTGTGTGTCTTCTGGGAAGTATTATCAGCAGTAATCCTGAGGAATTTGTTATGGGCATTTTAAAAACGGAGGTGAATGATGAGAAACAAATTGTCTGATGAAACTTTGCTGCTCATGGAAAAAGCTCAAGTGAATAATTCAGCATCCAGACTCATGAAACATGATGTAATAGCACGTGATTTTTATTCCTGCAATTTTCGCAAACGCAGGGATTTAATCATGGCAGAAAACAGGATTGTGTCTGAATATCAGGATGTTTGTGATGAATGCAATCACAAGGTTGCAGATGCAATTACTGTTCTTGAATTCTGCAGTTACAGGCCAAAGATATTCTGCAATGCAGTGCATGATTCTGATGTGAAGGAATTCATGGTAAGAAGCAGCAGGTGGAACTGGCGTGTTTCAGAACTTGGCAGAAATGACTATGTTCCAGCCAGACTTATGAAGGGAATTGATATTCTCAGAGAACAGGGAATAGAACCTGAGATGATTGCAGTTGCAAGGCCTGAGCCAAGAAGGAATGCATCAGATGTTCTGCATGAGGAACTGCGCAGAGAACTGAGGATAATCACAGATATTGCTGCGTTTCTGTTTATTGCCATATTTGCAGGGATTGTGGAAGCTGTTGGAGCAGCTGCAAGAGCATCATCAGAAAAAACAAGAATCTCAAGGATTGCTGTCAGGGAGTATGTTCCAAAGGATCCTGTGTTGCTTGTGCGTATAGATGGCAGATGGATTGAGATAGGAAGATGGGAATGAAAAGGAATATTGTAACAGAACTTGACCAGCATGGCAGGCCTGTTGTGGGTGTGTTTGAGGAGCTTGCCTCTGCATTTATGAGACAGGCACTTGTGTCTGCCTTTTATCTTGTTTCACTTGCAGCAGGTCTGCATTGTCATGAATTTTTTGCATGCTCACCTCTTGTAAATTTTTGCGGTATTGTCTGCGGCTTTTTTCTTGCTTCTGCTGCATGGCTTGCTGCCTTTCTTGTCTCAGGTCTTGTGGCAGGAAATTTTGATTTTGCCGGTTTTGTGTTTGCCCTTGTCTTCAGACATGATTTCAGGACCGCAGCTGGTATTGTGTTTCTTTTTCTGCCTGTTGCAAGAATTGTGGTAAGGGCAGCAGACAAGATTCTGGTTTCTTCTCTTTCAAGAAAGTACGTGTTCTGTGTTTCTCTTGCTTTGGCATTTATGGCTGCAGCAGATATATGCAGATATGCCTCACTATTGAGAAGAACAGAGGAGTATGTTTTCTGTTTTGCACTCGGAGGAATGATTTACCGCCTGTTTTTCAGGAGTTCCGTCAGGAGTGCATCAGACAGAGAGAGCGAGATAGCAGACAAAGAAAGTGAAATATATGAAAATAATTATACTAACTGAAAGATGAATTTCAGTCAGGCCCGTGATTATATCAGAAGCTGCATTCATAACTGGAATCTGCTGAAGAATATGTTTGAGGGCAGAAAAAAGCAGATTCTTGAGAATGCATATCTTGTTATTGATTATCACTGCAGCTCAGGCTGCGGACAGTTCAGCATCAGAGATTTTTCAGCCGGCATGATAGCAGAGAATCATCCTGCTCTTGTGATTGATTCAGAAGCAGGCAGGAAGCTTGTAAGACTTGCAAGGCAGAGGAAGATACTGAAATCACGCATGGAAGAGATTGAGAAAAATCTGAAGTGGATAGAGAGAAAAATGCATGCCCTTGAGAATGAAACAGAGCTTAATGATTTTTCAGTTGAGATAAGATTCAGGCAGCTTGATTTCGGGCTTGTTGAGCAGATCAAGAAAACACCATTTATTGACAGAAACAAAACCTATATGCTTAAGGGAGCAATAAAGATTGCACTTAAGGGGAATGAAGGGAAATAAACATGTAAGGATTGAGGTT
>CAZTVD010000088.1:0-3131 GCA_964616955.1 Candidatus Woesearchaeota archaeon | reverse complement strand
GATTTAGAATATTGTTCTTCTGGAATGTGGGTTGCTGCTGATGCTGATTTGACTGCCTGTTCTGCTGTTGGAGGAACCTATCTTTCCTATGGTGATTCAGGAAATTATCCTTCGTGTTGTGGTGATGATGGAACTTCCGATGATTTTGACGCCAGTATTACAGCCAATGGTCAGTCATGTTGTTTAGATGGTGTGGTATTGGTTGATGGACAAGACAATGGAACCTTTATGTTATGTTCTGATGGGGCTCTTTATAGTTGTAATGCTCAAAATGTATTTACTTTTGATACAGACCACACAACATCAACTTGTTCTCCTGTTGAAGGGAAATACTGCAATTCTGATGGAACATGGAAAACAACCAAGCCAAATGGATGTCCAGCGAGTCAGGGGACAGAATGCACCTCTGGTCTGGTGGTTGATGGGCTTTGTGCTGCATCTTGCGATGGAAATGGAAATAAGGCGTGTTCTGACGGAGCATATGCATATGATACAGGGTGTGATGGGGGTATCTGTAAACTGTGTTGGAATTCGGATAATGATGCCTCAACAATTGAAGAATGTGCTCCAGCACTTGCAGCTGTTTCGGGCTCTTTGGATATCAAACAAGGTGGTTCTTCTGTTGTAAATTCATTTTTTGATTATTCTGACCAAGTTGTTTTCACAGGACAAGTGAAAACACTTACTGGCAGTTTGGGGACTTCCCAAAAGACTTATTGCATGATTAAAAAATATGATAATGACTGTTCCTCTAATAAGATAAATATGGGGAATCTTGGAGATTCTTCTCCATATTCCTATTCAACAACACCAACAACTGTTTCCTGCACAACCACAGCAAATAAGGGCTATGGCTGTTATAAATTCTATTACAGTGTTGAAAAAACAAATGGATGGATAGATGGGAATAATTATTATGATTTGGGAATAACAGGTTACAAAGGATACGAGTGGAGTGGCACAAGCAAAGCAGATGATATATCTCTTTCTTGCAGCATTTCTTGTTCCTCTAATCAATTGCAGGTTTCCTTCACTTCAAGCCACCAGAACTCGGACAATACAAATACAATAGAGAACAAGGGATGTTATGGCTCTTCTGATTGCAAGAATGCCGGATCTAATTATTGTGGTTTTACAACAGGAACTTCCTGTTCAATAAGCTCAACAGTTGTTGAAGGGACAAATGTTTATGCCTATGCAAGAGACCAGTCACTCAATTACATAGATACAGATACATCTCCATTATGTGGGGCTATTCCTGATTTGGACACATCCTCCTGTTGGTGTGCTGCTGGGGCAAAGGACTGGGACACTGCACTATCCCAGTGCTGTGCAGATGATACAGGGGAGGATTGGTGCTCAACAGTTGGTTCGTGCATTGAAGGCACAGGCAGGGCGGAGGGCGACTATGATCCAACAAGACCAAGAATAACCAATACAGAGGCGCCAACAATAGTAAATGCTGATGAATCATTTGCAATTAACTGCACAAGCACTGTCAAACACAATTGTATTGGGCTTTATTCAAATGGGGGAACATTGAGCTGTACATGGGACAGCTGGGAAGGTTCTTCCCCAAATTATAAGGCTAAATACACTTCCTGCAGTTATTCCTCTGCTCCCTCCCCAGGAACTTATGTGATAAGATGTTTCATAGACCCAGATGCATCGAATTGTGATGGTCCTTCAACATGTACTGGATGTAATTCAGATGGTTCTTCCTGTTCACAGGGAAGCGGGTACGATTATTATGATGTTCAAATAGAATTTTGTGGGGCAGAGCCATCAGATATAGCTGGAGATGCAAATACCTACGGCGACAATTCCCAAACATGTTGCTCGTATAATGGAGGAGTATGGCATACAACCGGTGTATGGGAAAGAAATGATTCAAACATAAAAATAGATGGCATTGTTTCATTGTGTTGTGGGGATGATTCACTTGAAAACTCATGGCATTTCAAGTGTTCAGGTGATGCTTGCACGCAGGGAGCAAATTATGAAAATGTTAATGATATTGGATGTTGCGATAATTCAGAGGATTGTGTTTATAACGGGCTTTGTTATTCAAAAAATACTAAATATGATGTTGATGGAGACGGATTTATGGAATTCTGCGACCCAGGAAATTGGACAAAAATACCTGATGGTTATTCCTGTGATAAAGGAGCGGAATGCCAATCTGGATTGTGTGTGGATGGGATTTGCAGGGCAAGTTGCAGTGGATATGACCTGAAGCAATGTTCAGAAGGAGGATATATGTGGAATGATACAAAGAGGTTGTGTTGGGACCCAGACATGGATTCCACTTTAACATGTTCCCCCGCAATCAATATCAGTGATTCGAATTATCCAAAAGTTTTCCAGAACGGAGTGGAAGCCACCCAGGTACTGGACGCCAATAAAACAATAAATTATCAAAATAAGCTATTGTCAAAACATTCAAGTTTGAATGGTGTAAATACAAGTTTATTGCTTGATAATTCTTTTATTAACTGGACATTAGAGAATTATGGAAGCACAGAAACAACACAAAACGTTCATCTAAATATAACTACTATTGGCATTCATTCTTTCAGAACAGTTTTGAGAGACCCATATTATTATGTGAATGAGTCGGGATTGAATTCAACAGGAAAAGTGATACAGAGAACAATAGATAATGTACAGATTGATTGGATGAATGCAAGCAAAGAAGGGAATAATATGAGAGTTTATTTCAATACAACATATTTCCTCTCCTCTTCTAGGAATGTGAAGACAGAGTGTTTTATGAATTGTAACCCAAAAGATGCTGATAATTCTGGAGGGTGCGGGACAGGTGCCTCTGTTTATTGCAGTTCAACCAATACTCCTGGAATTTCCAATTGTGTTATAAACTCCCCAACAATTGAAGATGAAAATACACTATATTGTGTTGCGAATGATGTTAGTTATGGCGAATTGGATACAGACAATATTGTAACAAACTATTCTTTTGGAAATCTTACTCTTAACATAAGTGTTTCAGGAAAGCAAGAAACAGACAATTTTGATCCAATAATCATCTCTGTTAGAGACGGACATGATGTTAATAGAATAACAAAAGTCCATGCAAAGGTGTGGTCAGACATACGTTTGGTATTTGATGA
>CAZTVD010000087.1:0-3149 GCA_964616955.1 Candidatus Woesearchaeota archaeon | reverse complement strand
AATCCTCATAACTTCCATGGACAAGTTCAGCCTCCTGTATTCTTTTAAACCTCACAGGCAACATAACATATTTTGAAAATGGATTTTTGCCAGAATATTCCACAAGCACATAGTCATTATCACTTATTTTTTCTCTATCAACAGCTATTCCTGTATCAAAAATCTCCTCTTCCTTTTTGCAAACAGAATCAATATATACAGCAAAGTCATCAGGACCAATCACGCTTTTATCATTTTTTGGAAAGGGGTTATAAGCAGAAAAAGTGCTTCCCTCATAACCAATCCAGGACATTATTATGGGGCTTGGAACCCGCTCCGACTTTTGAAAAGCAACATGGGAAGCATCAAGAACACCAAACTCCCCGAAAGTCAAATCTACCGGTATCCATTTTCCCGCAAAAAATTCAGCCCATGCATGCATACCAAAACCACCATAAAGGTCAGAATAGGCTATGCCTGAAACATATCTTGCAGGTATGCCCACACTCCTCGCCATGGATATAAAAAGAACAGTGAACTCATCACAAACCCCTTTTCTTGTTTCAAAAACCTCGCTTGCTTTTCCTTTTGAATCCTTATAAAAAAAATCATAATTTCTGTCATAATCAATATTCTCATGCACCCATTTAGCCAACCTCATCCCTGCCTCCAGAACATTGCTGCTCCCTTCTGTAATTTCAGACGCCTTTTCTGCAATTTCCTCTGAAAAATCAATGTATTTGGTAAATGAAAGAAAACCTGTCACATTTTTCAAAGGAAAATCAAGCAAATCATCAAAAAAAACAAGCTCCTTGCTCTTGTTAAAAGAACAGGAAAAAGACCAGAAATAAGGGGTATGAGGATTATTTTCAACAATATAAACTTCCCTCCCTGTTTGATTCAATTTTGAAGCATAATTAGAGGGGAAACACTCGTCTGGAACAGAGAAAATTGTTATGTTAAAAGACTTAACTTTTTCCATTGAAAAAGCCCCGCTCATATTATAACCAAAAGAACATTCTCCCATCAAAAGGGGATTGGTAGAAAAGGAATAAGAGAAAAAAAGGAGCACCACTAAAAAGAACATTTTTCTCATCAAAACTAAAATTGTTATAAATAAGATAAATGTTTTGATTATTATGTATGATTTCGGTATTTTTGGGGATTTTGAAGTAAATCTGAAAAAATTTGGATTTAAAGGAGGGATTTTTTTAAAAAATCCAGAAAAAAGCATTATACCTGGTTATTTTTTAAAATCCGACAACAGGGCTGAAATAAAAAAATTCTCAAAAAAAGATGGCTTTTTACTTTTAGAATGTGTAGATTACAAAACAAGAAGATTTGCAGCTGAAAAAGGATATGTGGACGGCATGATAAACCCAGAATTATATGGAAAAAAAAATTCTGTAAAATATCCTGATTCAGGGATGGATGATAAATTAATGAAGTTTATGGCAGAAAATAAAGTGGCTTATGTGATTAATTTGAGAAACATAATTGAAAAAGATTATTTAAGGGAAATCATGTTCAATGTTTTTCTTGCCAAAAAATTTAAAACACCAATAATAATGGTGAGTGGGGCAAAAAGAATGGAGCATATAAAACATGCATCAGGAATGGTTTCAATGGGGGTTGTGCTTGGAATGAACAAAAAAGAGGCAAAACAATCACTTTTTTATGTGCAAAATAGTATTATAAAAAGGTTTAAAAAATGAAGCCAACTCTTATTCAAAAGAGAAGATATATTGTCTTCAAAACAATAACAAAAATAGAGAAAAGAGATATGTTAAAAAAAATAAATGAGTCATTATCAAAATTTTTAGGGCAGTATGGTTCAGCAAAAGCCGGATGTTCGTTGGTATATTTTGATGGGGAATGGGGTATATTGAGAGCAGGAGTTAAAGAAGTGGATAGAGTAAAATCCTCCCTTTTATTCATAGAGGAAATAAATGGAAAAAAAATGAACATATTCCTTCCCTACGTTGGTGGAACCATAAAATCTGCCCAAAAATTTATAATTGAAAAAGGAGGGCGATAAAAATGCCGGCAATTCCAAGTGATTTAATGGGTTATGACAGGGCAATAACTGTTTTTAGCCCTGATGGAAGATTATTGCAGGTAGAATATGCAAGAAAAACAGTTCAACAGGGCACATCAGCAATAGGTATTGCATGTGCTGATGGAATTGTGCTTGCAGCAGATAAAAGGGTAGTAGAAAAACTTGTTGTGCCAAGTTCAATTGAAAAAGTAATGCAAATAGACAGGCATATTGGCGTAACAATGTCAGGACTCATTTCAGACGGAAGGGTGCTTGTAGAAAAAGCACAGGAGGAATGCCAGAGGAACAAAATGCTCTTTGATGAGCCAATAGATGTTCTCACATTAACAAAAATAATAGGTGATTACAAACAGATGTATACACAATATGCTGGAACAAGGCCTTTTGGTGTGAGCCTTTTAATAGGTGGAGTGGATGAAAAAGCAAGGCTTTTTGTTACAGAGCCAAGTGGTATATTTTTTGAATACAGGGCAACAGCAATAGGAAAAAATTCTGAAATGATAAATAAAATACTCGAAAAAGAATATAAGGAGAACATAAAAATAGAAGAGGGAATAAAACTATGTATGAGTGCTCTCAAAAAAGTTCTTGGATCAAAATTTGACCCAGCAAAAATAGATGTAGCAGTTATCCCTCTGAAAACAAAAGAATTCAGAAGGTTGAAACAAGAAGAAATTGAGAAATATACAAAAAAGAGGTAAATTTATGGTTTCTGTTGATGAGGCTGTCATAGCCCGGTTAAAAAGAAATGGAAAAACTTTTGAGATTCTGGTGGACTGTGAAAAAGCTATGGATTATAAAAAAAGAGGGGAATGGAGGGATGTAATAGCCGTTGAGCAGGTTTTCAAAGATGCAAAAAAAGGGGAAGTTGCTTCTGAATTGAAAGAAACCTTTGGAACAGAGGACATTGAACAAATAGCAAAAGAAATAATCAAAAAAGGGGAAGTGCAGCTAACAACAGCATACAAAAGAAAACTTGCTCTTGAAAAGAGAAAACAGATTATATCTAAAATATCAAGATATGCGTTTGACCCTCAAACAAACAATCCAATTCCAGAAAAAAGAATTGAACTTGCTCTTGAACAGATACACTATAATTTTGACCCTTTCA
>CAZTVD010000086.1:0-3166 GCA_964616955.1 Candidatus Woesearchaeota archaeon | reverse complement strand
AGAAAAAATAGGGGATTTGGAAAAATTCAATCCAGTAAGGTTTGTATCGAGAATAACAGGCATGGGTGACCTGGAAACCCTGCTTGAAAAAGCAAGGGAAATAATTGATGAGCAAAAAGCAGAGGAACAGGCAAAAAGAATGATGAAGGGGGAGATGAATTTGATTGACTTATACGAGCAACTTGACAATTTGAACAAAATGGGCTCTTTTGACAAAATAATAAATATGATCCCGGGATTATCACTTGCCAAACTTCCAAAAAAAATCCCTGAAGACAGGATAATAAAATTCAAATATATCATGGATTCAATGACAAAAGAGGAAATGGAAAATCCAAAGATAATAAATTCCTCAAGAATCAAAAGGATTGCGCAGGGTGCTGGAGTGGAGGAAAGGGATGTGAGGGAATTAATAAAGCAGTTCAATCTCATGAAGAAATTCACAAAAGGCATGGGAAACAAGAAAATAATGAAACTTATGAAGAGGTTCGGGCTATGAAATGTTCTTTGTGCAAAAAGGAGGTAGAAACAACTTTTCTTGGAAAGATAAAAGGGACATACATGAATATTAATGGGGAAAAGAAAATTATCTGTTCAGAATGCCAGAAAAAACATAAAAACAATTTAAGACAAATTTTTAAATGAACAGGAGGTAGAAATTAAAATGAAAAGAGCACATGGACCAAGGCAGAACACAAGAAAAAAACTGAAAAAAAGAGCAAGGGATAGGGGAAAGATAAGCACAACAAAATTGTTGCAGAAATTTAAGCCAGGAGAAAAAGTTGTTTTAAAGCCGGAGCCGGCTGTGCAAAAATCAATACCTTTCAGGAGATTCATAGGCAGAAGGGGAATCATATCAGGAGAAAGGGGAGGCTCTTACATAGTAAGCATAAAAGATGGCGGAAAAGAAAAAAAAATCATATGCAGACCTATTCATTTGAAGAGGGTTTAAAATGTATGACTATGAAGTTTTGGAGGAGAAACCAATAACAATAGCTGAAGCAAGGGAGATTATGAAAAAGATATCTTCAAAAGAAATGACTTTTGAGCAGAAGCAGGCATATGAGCATCTGAAAAAAATGGCAAAATTGAGCGAAAAAAAGGCAAAAGAACTGAAAAAAGAGCTTGAAGAGCTTGGAATGAGAAAGCTGAAAGACATTGTGATTGTCAGGATAATTGACCTGCTTCCTTTAACAGAGGAAGAATTAAAGTTTGTGCTTGGAGACCTTAAGATAATGCTTGATAAAGAGGACATAGCAAAAATACTGGAAATTGTGAAAAAATATGTTTGAGGTGGGGCATGATTCAAAAAAAAAGGGAGGAGAATGGAATAGTACTGGACTTCCTGCCCCATGGCTATCCTTTTTCTAACCAGAGAACACCAATCATACAGTTGTTGGGAGAAAAATATCTTACATTGTTGGAAGCAGTCCCAAAACCAGGTGTTTTTTTGAATCCAAGGGAAAAGGTTTACATAGGTCCTGAAAAAAGGGATAAAGTGCACCACATAATTGGCAGGATAGACTACAACAAAATGACCCAGACAGCCAAGATGGTGCTTGAGAACATAATAAAAGAAATAGTGAAAGAGAGGGAAAAAGAATTTGTGGACTTTTTTAACAAAGCAGGTCCCCTTACAACAAGACTGCACCAATTGGAATTAATCCCGGGGATTGGAAAGAAACATATGTGGAAAATACTTGAAGAAAGGGAGGAAAAGCCATTTGAGAGTTTTGATGACATAAGGAAAAGGATAAATTTTATGCCCGACCCTGAAAAAAGCATAGTCAAAAGGATTTTACTTGAATTTGAGGGGGTGGACAAGTACAAGTTATTTGTGGGTTGAAATGCTGGAAAGACTTAGTTTCAAAACAGAATTCAAGAATATGGAGGAATGCAAAAATTCTGCTGTGCTTGCAATATCCTTTTCCTTCCTCTTTGTCCTTCTTTCAATAATTTCTTCTCATTTTTATTCACTCGCATATACGCTTGGCATAGGAGCAATGATTTATCAGATATATTCCATTTACCTCCTCCATGAGATAATAAGAAAAAAAATCAATTGGGGGAAATATTTTGCTTTTTTCCTCCTATTGCTTGTTTTAGCAACAGCTGCAATGATGGTGTATAAATTTGACAGAATAAAAATAAGGGAAAACCCCATGGGTGTTGCTATTGGGTTTGTCATTGTGCTTGCTCCTGTGTTTTTCTGGGAGGAAATCAGCAGAAAGGCAAGGAAATACACAAAATTCCTTGTTTTTTTTCTGTTTGTTTTTTTATTGACTCCCGCCTATTCCCAAAATGAAACAAATGAAACAGGAACACTCGAAAAAATAGGTTCTGCCCTTGATTTTGGGAAAACAATAATAAAATATGCTTCAGACATAATGGGCTTTTTTGGGAACATACAGGAGGGAATAAGGGGTTTGTTTGGCCTTGACCCCTCACAGAGCCAGGTGGTTTACATCATAATTCTGCTTGCAATGGTATATCTTCTTTTCAGGGCAATGAAATGGGTAGTGAAATGGGTGATACTCATATTATTTGTATGGGTGGCCTTGCAGGTGCTTGGCATTCTTTAATAGAAATTTGAAAAACTGAAAACTGTTTCCTCGCCTTTTTGCAGGGAAATCTGCATTTTTGTCCCTGATATAAAATAACCTGAAAAACCAACATCATAGGGCAGGGAAGTGGTAATGCACTTCCTTTTACCATTTTCAAGGGCAAGACACAATGTCCTGCCATTCACTTCCAAGTAATAGAGCAAATCAAGAATTCTTGAGGGCAAATCCATTCTATAGGTTATGTTAATATTATTTGAATCCTCTGTTAAAGAATAAAATTTCAAAAAGGAAGTGTCAATATAATTCAAAAAATTTGAGGAGGATTCCTCAAAAACATAATCGCTTGTTTTTGGCACAAGAAGACCGGAAATGAAAAGAGCAAGGGAGATGACAAGCGCAACACCAATGATAAGCACAATGATTTCATTAAGAACAGCTACCTGGGATTTCATTTTGCCACGCTGAACAGGTCGTAAATTGTTTCAAGCTTTTCCCTTTTTCTGTTCAACCTTGAAAGAACTTCCCTGTAAGTTTCCTCTGTTATCTCGCCCTTGGACAACCTGGAATCAAGATTTGCTATTTCCTCCTCCACTTTTTTCAGG
>CAZTVD010000085.1:0-3172 GCA_964616955.1 Candidatus Woesearchaeota archaeon | reverse complement strand
GGATTGGGAAGAGAAGCAAGAATTGCAATAGAGGCGGCCAATGAGGTGGTCATTGTCACTAATCCAGAGTTGCCTGCTGTTGTGGATGCTTTAAAAGCAAAAAACATTGCAAGGTCCCTTGGAACAGCACCAATAGGATTTATTTTGAATAAGGTTATAGGAGATAAGATTGAAATGGGGATAGAAGAAGTGAGCAATTTTCTGGACCTGCCAATCCTTGCCTCAATTCCCTTTTCAAAGGATATCAAATGGTCAATAAGGGAAAAGGAATCGCTAGTTTTTGCAAAACCAGACAGCCCTGCATCAATTCAGTTCAAAAAAGTGGCTGCGGCACTCCTTGGGAAGCAATACGAAGTGCTTGAGAAACCAGGAATAATACAAAGAATAAGGAGATTGCTGAGAGTAATATGAAACACGTGATATCTCTGGGCGGGAGTGTTTTAATATCAAATGGGTTTGACATTGGTTTTTTGAAGGGTTTTACAGCACTTATAAAGCGCAGCAAAGACGAATTTCATATAATTATTGGTGGGGGCAAAATAGCAAGAGATTATCAAAAAATTGGAAAAAAGATGGGTCTCAATAACAGGAGGCTTGATGAAATAGGCATAAGCGCCACAAAACTGAATGCAGAGCTTATGAAACATATTTTAGGGGCAAAAAAAGTGATAGAAAATCCCGAAAAACCTGGAAAAAGCAGGACAAATGTTTATTGCGGGTGGAAACCGGGCTTCAGCACAGATTATGTTTCTATTGTTGTGGCCAAGAAACTTGGGGTTAAAAGAATGATAAACATAACAAAAGTTGGATTTGTATATAATAAAGAACCAAGCAAAAAAAATGCAAAAAAATTGAAAAGAATATCAAAAAAACAAATGCTAAAAATGTGCAATAAATGGGAGCCGGGATTGAAATTTCCATTTGACCCAAAGGCATTAAGGGAATCAAAAGGCATTGAGATAATTGTTGTTGGGAGGAATATTGAAAACCTGAAAAGAGCAATGAAGTCAAAAAAATTTTCAGGAACAACAATTCATGATTGAATTTCTAAAAACTTTAAAATATTTAAGCACAGCCATACTTTTGAAAGGTATGAATGAAAAAAAACAAAACCTCTCAGACATAAAATTGCCAGAACTCCCTGAAATAAAACCACCCAAAATACCAGATGTTAATCCTCCTGCACCAGGTCCTGAGCCACTGCAAATGCCTGCACCAAGACCAGGTCCAATTAATGCTCCATTGCAGCCACCAGTAAGCCCCCCAATACAGGAAATAAGACCGCCAACAACAGCATTGAGACCCATAAAGCCACATGTTTATGTTAAAGTCAGTAATTACAGGGAAATAATGGAAAAACTTGATGAAATGTCAAAAGAAGTTGGAAGAATAAAAAATCTTGTGTCAGAAATGGCGAGCTTAACAAACCAGGAGAATCTGAAAATAGCTGCATTCAACCAGGTGCTTTCAAGAATCAGGGATGACCTCGATTTTGTGGAAAAAACATTCACGCAACCAGAGGAATAAAAACATAGGAATATATTTTCTCTTTATTTAATGACCAATTGGGATAATAATAAAAAGAACAAAAAAAATATTCAAAATGTTAAGAAGCGCCGGTAGTCTAGGAGGCTTTTCTTTGGAAAAGAAAACCTTCACCAAAAGAAAAGCATGGGCAATGGCAGGACCCTGCCCTCCCACAAAACTTTCTTGAAAAGAAAGTTTCAAAAGGAGAGAGGCAGAAACCCGGGTTCAAATCCCGGCCGGCGCAGATGGGGATATTCAGAAAAAACAGGGAGAATTCTGCAAGCAATAGTAATAAATACAAAAACGTGTTTCAAATGGAAGAAGGTGATGATTATGTATATTTCTTCACTGATTTGCATTCAAAACCATTATGGGAGGAAATTTCAATAGACGGAAAGGCTTTTATTAATCCGCGAGGGGAAAGAGGAAAGAAAAAGGAAATCGCGCTTGAAGAAATTCTTGAGTCAGGAGTATTCAGGGAAGACGGAACAAGAATGAAAGAGTTGGATTCGGAAAGAATTAATGCAATATATTTCCCGGAAGCCATTTATTATAAAAGGGGAGCGGACGGGTTCTCAAGATTTGATGCAGAACTCGGGTTAAAAAAATTGAAAAGAACAAATAAAATTTAGTAAAGAGAGTGTTATTTTAAACAATTAATTTATATAAAAATTAAAAAAAGCAATGTTATTTTGCCCTTTTATTCAGGCGCCTGCTCATTATCTCTATTCTCTTTTTGTACCATTCCATGAGGTCGTTTTTCTCCTTTTCAATTGCATTGACTTTTTCCATAACCTGTTCATATTCCAAAATTGTGCCCATCATAATCCAATATTACTGGGGCTCATTTATAAGGAAAAAGAGGAATGTTCCGCTTTTCCACTAAAATTTTAAATCAAACAGGCATCAGATTAATTAGGGGCCCATAGTCTAGAAACTTTCTTGAAAAGAAAGTTTCAAAGAAATTGGACAATGGCTATGACGCCACCCTCACAGAAACTTTTTAGAAAAAAGTTTCATAAAAAAGCTTTGGGAGCGGTGGAGGTCGCCGGTTCGAGTCCGGCTGGGCCCATATGATAGAAGACAAATATGTGAAAGTTTGCGGACCATCACAGGTTTACAACAAAATGGACAGCATGCGGACAACTATAAGAAGGGCAGAGAACATAGTGGAAGACCTTGAAAACATAAGGGCAAAAAAGCAAAGCATAAAAAAAATGATGGCTGAAGAAGTGGAAAGAATGCTCGCTGATTTAAAGGAATTATATGATTATCTCGGCTCAAAACAGGGAAAAACACATGTTCCCAAAGAACAGCACATAAAAAAACCCCCAAAAACAAAAAGCAAGGAAAAAACCATACTTGGCTCAGTAAAGATAAAACCAAAAAAAGATGCTCAACTGGAAAAAGAAAAAAAGAAACTCAAATCAAGCATCAGCGATTTGAAGGGAGAGCTTGAAAAGCTCAAAAAAGAACTTGCATCAAAATAAATTAAGGTCCAAAAAGAGAAGCAAATGATTGCTTATGAAATCACAAAAAGGACTAATAATCTATTGTGAAAAACTTAAAAAATCATTCTGATAATTAAATTTGTGCGGGGGTGCCCGAGGAAGCTTTTCTTTGGAAAAGAAAACCTTCACCAAAA
>CAZTVD010000084.1:0-3178 GCA_964616955.1 Candidatus Woesearchaeota archaeon | reverse complement strand
AGATTCCATACGGATTTATGTCAAAAATGTTGGTTCGCACGACATTCCTGCTGAAAAATGGTATATTTTTGTAAAGGACACAAAGGGACAGAGCATTGGGACATGGGAAAATTCAACAGCAGTAAACCAGCTCAATTCAGATGATACTGCTTCAATAACATTTTCCCCATCAAGCGGGGATTTAGATTCTGGGGAAGTATATACTCTCCAAATAAACGGGCCAAAAGGGGTGTCTGCAACTGCTTCGTGCAGGGCAGAGTGATAAAGTATATAAAAGCGCCTGAGTTATTATTGAAACATGAACAAGAAAGGTATCACACCAGTTATAGCAATTGTTTTGTTGCTGATGATGACTGTAAGTTCTGCAGCAGCAGCTTATTACTGGATGACTACTATTCAAGCCAACTTACAGCAACAGGCACAGGGAGCCATTTCTTCCACTGGATTGGGTGGGGGTTATCAGATTACTGCTTTATCTGGCGGAATAACCTGTAATGCAACAGACGACACTATTCAGGTGTTTATAACAAACACAGGCGCAAACACAATTCCATCAGGCAGGTGGTATGCTTTTGTCAAGGATTCTGTTGGAGCAAGCATAGGCACGTGGGAGAATTCAAGCGTACCCCAATTAGGTTCAGGCAATACAATGAACATCAACTTCACAACATCCAGTGGCGATTTGCAAACAAGCACGCAATACACGGTGCAGATAAACTCACCAAAAGGAACAACAGCAACAACAGCTTGCACAGGAGCCTCATAAAAACATCATTTATTTTTTGATTTAAAATGAGAAAAGGGCAATCTACAGTAGTGAGTAGCGTTTTGATATCCGGAATTATAATATCTATAATAAGTTTGACTTATATTTGGGGAAGACCATTAATACAAAAAACAACTGACAAATCAAATATAGATACTGCCAAGTCAGACCTGTTAACAATAAAGGATTACATAATAGAAGCAGCAAGCTCGGGGAATACAAAAAGGTATGATATCAACCTTGACAATAATGAAATTTTGAAAGTAACAGACAAAATATCCTTTGAAACAATAACAACAATACCAATTGTGTCTTCTGTTGATTGGTCGCCCCTGAATTCATATGAACTCCCTTTCAAAAGGCAAAACAACAACATCACTACAGATGGAACAAGCACAATTTCACCGAGCTGTGTGTCCTTTGAGGGGACTGTAAATAACCAAACAGCAACACTTGACTTGGAAGATGGAAGTTCAAAAACTTTTTATATTTTCCTTTTCAACAGGAGCATCACACATAAATATGATTATGCTTGTATCTCAGAAGACATTGATGAAATCTCCTGCAATAATGATTGCGGGTTTGAGGGGGACACCATAACCAAATATGGCACAAAATTCACATTCCTTTATATTGATGACAATGGAAGTTATGTTAACATTCTTGGAAAGGAAGTGGAAAATGAAGGAGTTCTGGGAGAGGACGAATATGGAATACTCATTGCAAGAAGCATAAGTCTGGGTGATACCCAAAAAGTTTTTATGGAAGTGAGATTCAGGCCTTTGATAGATCCGGTTACACAAGATAAAATAAGAATCAATTTAACATGCACTGAAAGTTGCATGGCAACAGCAGGCAAACATACCCTTGAAATAAGCAAAACAGATGAACAGAAAAGGATAGAGGAAGGGCATACCATAACCGAATCAATAATAAAGGTAAACATTATCTAAAACATTATGGCCCGCAATATATACAAAAGTTTAGGAGCACGAATATCCGAGGTCAAAAAAAGAAGGGCACAAAAGGAGGAAGAGGCAGCAAAAGTTGTTGTTGTTCCCGAAATAAGAACAATCCCTGTTTCTGCAAAAGTCACACAAGTAAATCTGGGAACATCAATCGGAAGTGGCATGAAAGAATTACCATCCGGGGGAACTTTACCTGAAGGCGGTTTAAAAAAAAGCAAATCCAGTGGGGCTGTAGAAACACAGCCACAGCAACCCATGCCCGCAACACCTGTGCAGGCAGCACCCATCCCTGTCCCCATGCCAATGCAAACAGGGAGAGCACCTGTTGTTGAAAGGCATTCCATTTTGAGGGAAAAATACGAGGCAATTCCCCTTAAAATATCTGAAAAGGAATTTCCTTTTGTAGAAAAAGAAGATGCAGAAACAACAGAAAAACTTCAGGAAATAAACGAAACATACCCACTCATATCAATGAAATTCAAGGGGAAAAAAGTAACTGTTTCCTGGGCAAATATAAGATGGGACCCTGCATCACACTCGCTTGTTTACAAAATAATAGAACCAAAAATGAATGAAAAGGAAATTGAAAAATTGAGGGAAATAAAAGCCCTCCTAAGGGAGAAGCTTGATATTGATTTTACAAAAGTAAAACTTGAAAGCGCATACCATTACTTGATGAGAAAGTTCAATGAAATAACAAAAGACCTTGGCATAAAAATGGATGACAAGACAAAACTCAAATTCCAATATTACCTGTTCAGAGATTTTATAGGCCTTGGACCAATAGAACCAATAATGCATGACCCAAACGTAGAAGACATATCCTGTGATGGTGCAAATATACCCATTTTTGTCTATCACAGGAATCCTTTGTATGGCCAGCTGAAAACAACAATAATATTCAAGACAAAGGAGGAAGTGGACTCTTTTGTTCTAAAACTTGCACAAAAAGCAGGCAGAACATTAACAATTGCACAACCCCTTCTTGATGGCGCACTTCCAGATGGTTCAAGGGTTCAGGCAACCCTTGGGACAGACATAGCAAGAAAAGGGAGCAATTTCACAATAAGAAAGTTCCCTGAAAACCCAATGACTCCTGTTGATTTGATGAATTATAAAACTGCAAGTGCCGAAATGTTGGCATATTTATGGCTGTGCATTGAGAACAGATTGTCTGTTCTTGTATGTGGTGCAACAGCAACAGGAAAAACAACTTTCCTGAATGCCCTGAGTCTGTTCATAAAACCAGAATTGAAAGTAGTTAGTATAGAGGATACGCCAGAATTGCAGCTTCCCCACCCAAACTGGATTCCTGCTGTTGCAAGAACAGGGTTTGGCATAAAGGGTTATGGGGATGTGACTATGTTTGATTTGCTGAAAGCATCCCTGAGGCAAAGACCTGATTATGTGATTGTTGGGGAAGTAAGGGGTGCTGAGGCATATG
>CAZTVD010000083.1:0-3232 GCA_964616955.1 Candidatus Woesearchaeota archaeon | reverse complement strand
GATTGAAATTTGGTTTTCCATTGAAGCCACCAGTGTTGTTGTCTTTATAACACTGGTCATCCTCTATCATAACCTTCCATGCCCGAGTTCCCACACTATATTTTGGGTTACACCCCGCAAGGAATGTATAATTGGCATATCCAGAAGAGTTGGTTACTTCATAACCTGCAGGTCCCCATGTTGTTGGGTCCCTCTTAACATAAAATGAAAGGTTCAACCCTTCTATAACAGTTCCATTGGCATCAGTGGCATTGAACATGAAATATGTGGGGAGCTTCCCTCTTCTCGTTTCAGTGTTGTTTCCTGAAACATATACGAGAATAACCTCGTCCTTCTCCACCACAAAGGACTGGACAGTGGTTTCATTGGTGGTTGCTCCACCATCATCCGCAGTGATTTTGAAATACTGGGTGCTCACATTCCCGCATGAGGGGTCCCATGTGAAGTTTATTGTCTTCCATGTATCAGTAACATTCCAGTTCTGGCTATCTATAATTGTCCAAGGTCCACTTGGGGAGGGACCTATTGAAAGATTGAATGTTATGTTATTCTGGGAATTGGTACTTGCAGTCACATTAAATTTAAAATCAAAACCCCACCCTCCAGAGGAAGGAGTCACAGAGGCATTCTCAAGATAAATATACTTGAGGAGCTGGATTGTCACATTATAATCCCCGCTTTCATTGAAGTAATAACATTCCTCACTTGTATCAACATACCCCTTCCACTCTTGTTTCTCTTCAGAGAAACTATCATCTGGATAAAAATCAAATATGATATGTCCTGTGGAATTTGAGGAATTTGTTCCAACAACAACATAAGTCCCCCCAATCCCATTCTTTGTTACATTAAAAGCAAGTGAGAGTGAGTCCTCCAGATTATAAGTAGCAAGATTTGAATCATAGCCTCTCAGGATAAATGTTGCTGGTGATGTAGGTGTAGCTGTTGTCTCATTTCCTGCCACATATTCTATAGTAACATTATGTTTATCAACATAGAACTGGTCATCATTGTCAACATAATCCCCGGGATTCAGTATACTTGTATAAATAGTGTTTCCCTCAGTATCCTTGGCCACCATCTGGAATTTGTGGTATTGTCCTGCATGTCCTGAACAGGAATAATTAACATTTTCAAAGTACAACAAAGTGTAATTGTTGGGATTGTTGGAACAGCTGGTGCAACTGGCATTTGCTATGTCCACCCATCCCTGACCAATCACTTGTGTCTGGAGTGTTACATTAACTTGGTCATTTAAGTTGTCTTTTACTTTAACAGTAAAATTAAAGTTTCCATTCCACACATTTGTTCTTGGGGTAACATTAGCATCAAACAATTCCGGTTCTGTTGTGAGATAGAATATATCCTGCTTGGTGGTTGTGTTTGGCCAATAATTTTCTGCTCTTGAAGTCATGGACACATTATACCATCCCATGGGTGTTTCCTGCGTCGGTTTCCAGTTGCAATAATAAACATTTGCCCCTGATTTTGTGGTAGGTGAGCAGGAAGCACCGTAGGAAACAGATGTCAGATTAAACCAAACATCATTTCCGCTTATATCTATTGGCTCACCACAATAATTATTAACATATCCCTGCAAAAGGATTGTGTCCCATGATGTATAATTCTCTGAGCCATCCGGGAACGTTATGAAATTCGCCAATGTTCCTGTAACATTAAAATCATAATAATGGGAAATTGACTGCTCGCACAAATCACTGTCCTGCACGCTTGTATACCAGTTATGTGGCCCAACCTCATATTCTTCATCAACCAAAGGAGTGCTCTCATTGTCGCAGGTGGGGGTGAAATTATATTCTACAAAACCAGAGGAATTTGTATAAAGAGTTCTCCCAGAATCCCATGTTGCCTGTTCCCCAAGACCTATTTTAGTAATGTATAAATCAACAGGGACATTTGCTCCCACAGGGTCTCCACCATAATAGAACCAAACCCATGCATCGGTCCAGTTTATTCCATCTCCAGTATCCATAAAAACGCCCCTTATCCTGAAATCTCTGTTTGAAACAGTGAGCCAGGTGTCAAGAATGTCATAATCATCGGTGGATAACGTTGCATTTCCTGTGCCCATAACATTGAAAAATCCTATTCTCTCCCATGCAGTACCATTGTACATTTCCAGCTCCAAGTCAGGATTTGCATTGTTGTTGTTATATGAACCTGTATTGTCATAGAAACTTATATTCAAAACAAAACTTATTTTTGAGAGGGAAGAGTATGGTGTGGAATCAACATCATTATAGGTTGTCCAAGTAGTATTCACATCCACCCCTGTGCCTGACTTCCCTATCTCTCCTGACTCCAAATCTGAAGTGGAATTCCCTATTGCCTCCCTCACCAGAACTATAAGGGTCAGGTTTTCTTTTGCAGCACTTCTATTGACATTCACCCCATCACCTGACTTGACTTCATACACATATCCCTTAGAGAGATTACAGGGCAATGACATAACAATGTCCATAACTGTTTTTCTGTCCATATCTACTGGCGCAGAGTAGGGGTTATATGGGTCCTTTGTAACTGTTATGGTGAATGGAGAAAATGTTCTATTGCCTGTATAGTTATAATACATATATGTTATTTCCTTCCTTGGAATTTTCCCTTCCAAATCAGTAAGTACGGAAAAAAGAGTATTACTATATTTGTCCTTGAAAGTAACATTTGCATTGTTTATTGGATTTCCCTGAGAGTCCTTGACTGTCACATCAAGGGTATATTTTCTGAAAAATGTGCCATTATCGGGATACCATACAAAAACCCAATTATTTGAGAGAACATTTATGGATGTCCCATTGTAACTCCCTGCTGAAAACCCTTTCCCTGAAGTGAAAGAAATTGTAATCTGGTCCTCTGTCTGGTTTATTAGTCCTTTATTGGTATTGTTTCCCAGAATTATGTCAAAATATGAGATGTAATTGTTGCCATCAGCAGTGGTCATATACTCTGAATCAGCAATATTCTCCGCAAGAGTGTTGATATAACTCAGATAATCATAAATTTCGCGTATGTTTGTGCTTGCCTTGATTGTTATTTTTTCTGTTGTTGTATTCACATCAAACTTTGTATAACCAGAGACAATTGTCTCATCTTTTTCTGTCAGATAAGTGTCTGGAGTAAGAAGCACATCCTCATCAATTTGAGCGCCTGTCAGGGTTTTTGGGATGGAAACTATTGTAAAATTGTACTGTTTTGCCCTTAATTGCTGAGACGA
>CAZTVD010000082.1:0-3239 GCA_964616955.1 Candidatus Woesearchaeota archaeon | reverse complement strand
AGTGTCATAATATGTCTTTATTGCTCTTGCACTTATGTTCTGATATCCCGGCACAGCAGCAACAGGATTCCAATTAGTACTTATGCCCTCTGCAATTTTTGTATCAAATTGGTCAAACCATTCAACAGTAGCAGAGATTTGGTTTCCCCCTTCATCTTTTAAGTCTGCTACCAAAGGAATTGTCTGGGCTTTTGACCATGTTGAATTTTCAAGAGGGGATGTAATGTTCAATTGAATAATTCCCTTAACAGTTACTTGGGTGGTATTTGTGGAGGAGGGATCCTGACCTGCTTTTGTTGCATTTACATAAATTGTGTAAATTCCAGGAGTAATTGTATCAAGGGGATTGTAAGTACCATTGCACCACCCAGTGGCATTGGTAAGGCAATAATCAAAAAGATAACCGCTCTGATTATAGAAAGTGACATTAGCATCTTGAGCATCACCTACGTCTGCATCATTAACATGTACCCATATGGTAGTGTTATATGGGTCATAGGAATCATTCCTGTAAATTGAAGTATGTTCCAGATTTATGTCTGTTATAATCAAAGGTCTATCTATTTTTATTATTGTGAAATTTGTATCATTGGAAGAAGCATAATAATATTTAGAAAGGTCGTCTGTAATATTACAACTTATGTTATAATAACCTGCCAACTCGCCACTCGTATCCCATGCCCATGTTGCCTTGCCATTCACATCAGTGGTATCAGTATAGTTATAATAGCCGTTTTTGTAAAACTTAACTGTATAACCAGAAATTGGCTGATTGGAATCCACATCTTTCACATAACATTCAACAGGAATTGTTGTTCCAGCAAGATAATTGCTCCCATTAACAGGATATATATGTTCCACATACGACCAGCTATTAACATATAGCCATACCTCTTCACTATTTGCAGGATTATAATATTGCCTCGTTATGTAAGTATGAATTTGTGTTGCACCGGATTTATATCCTGGAGGAACCATCCATGTTGTATTATAGCCACTTGCAAGCTGATTATTGGATTCATTGTACCATACAACATTCCCATCATTCACATCTTCACCGCACATAGTATCATTTGCAGTTGAATTAAACTGAATAACATCCCATTTTGCCACATATGTGGCATTTGAAGGAGCCAAAATATAAGAACCAAGGGTTCCATAAGCATCCCAGTTTGCAACAGAACTATTTTTAATATCATAACAAGCATCTGTCACACCACCCATCCAATGCTGAGGTCCAACAGAAGTATTACAATCAGGGGTATGGAAAACAGCACAATAACCATTGCTATTGCTTGTTGTTGTTTTATTAATGGAATACGTTCCATTTTCTGTTATCCAAAAGGTACAATTAACACCACCCGGCACATATGTCTGGTTATCTGAATCCCATATCCTTATTTCAAACTTTTGTTGATTTCCTCTTGTAACATCAACTCCGTCACCAAAAGTATTGACAAAAGTTACATTGTCCCTTTCAATAGTGAAATTAAGAACTATGCTCTCTCCAGTATAACCACATCCATCTGAAGTGGGGCAGGTATCCGTAGCATTCATTTTATATTCTGTAATGCCTTTATCCGAACAAGAGAATGTCTCAAAGAAATCAACAGATACACTGATTCCGCTAGTAAGCTGTGAAGAAACAAGTTCCCATGTCCCACCATAATATTTCCTCTTCCAGAGAGAAATATTGACTTTTGAATCTGCACCACTATCCCTATCAGTAAGATAAACAACAAAATCAAATGTTTCGCCCCACCCGCCCAAATCGGGATCAACAGAAGGATTGGTCAAAGAAGGAGAAGTAGCAAGCCAGAAGGCATTCTCCTTAAGTGTAGAATTATCAACGTAATGGGATTTCGAAGCATGTAAGGAAATATTCCACCACTGCAAAGACCTTCCTGTGGAATCCCACGAACAATTGTATATACCACTACCTTCGGAGTTAATGGGAGTACATCCATAAGAATTTCCCTTTTCAAGATTAATAGAGATGCTGTCAACATCATCCACCCCCCCACAACCTCCGGCATCAGTGAGATTCACTGTTATATTTACTGGCACTTCCCTCAAAATAGAGATATTGTGTGGCTCAAGGGTATATGGCCAGAAATGAGACCTTATATGGAGTATGTAATCAGAAGAATTTATATCAAAGTAATATGGGTTTCCAAAAGTCCCAACTTTCCATTTTTGTTCCATCACGTCATATGAACAAGTAGGATAAAAGGAATAATTGACATTACCAGAGGCATTCGTGGATTTCAAAACACCACTGTCCCAATCAATCCCATTGGTGGTTATCCAGAACATAACATCCTGAGAATCAGGAAGGTATTCTTCTTTGTCAATATCATAGACTCTTACTTCAAGCAAGGTGTAATTGGAAGAATTATCTCTCCATACATTACTGTTATTGCCAAAAATAAGTTCAAAAGATACATCGTCCGGCGTTACATTGAATTCTTTTATCTCTGTGGTATTGGAGTGAGGACCTGGAGAAGAACTATTATCTATTGCTTCAAAATAATATTCCCATGTTTTTATGTCCCCACCATCAAAACCCCTATACAAAAGGGAAATTGTTTCATTTATGGGTGCAACACTATATGTGTGATTTGCCTCGGTCCACGAAGCAAAACCCTTTGGTCTTATCCACACCCGAATTGTTGAAACATTATCAAGGTCTTCATCAGTCAGGACAACTGTAAAGTTGAATATTTCTCCCCATCCCCCCTCTTGAGGTGTAACATTTGGGTTTGTCATTGCTGGTTTGGTTTGTATGAAAAATTTGTTTTCTCCTTCTGTTGAAACTTTTTCAATATTTGTTCCATTGGTAGTCACTGTTATGTTATACCATCTTGCAGGTTTGGATGAGGAATCCCAATCACAACCATAATCTCCTGCACCATAATTTGAAGTTAGAGAACAGGAAAACATTTGACCATTCTCATTTGTTGTATTAAAACGGACATTTGCATCTGTAATGGAATAACCGCAATCATCTTCCACATGCACCCTCAGGGGGATGGAACTTCCCCTCAAATAATTATCTCCATTTGGTTGCGAGATGGTGTTTGTTGGCTTTACAACAACAAAAAGGGTTTGATTGCTTGTATTTAAAGATTGATAACAAGAATCATTCATCTGGACTTTCCACCATTGCAATCCCCTCTCGTAAAGGGGAGAACAACCGGGATTAAAATTATATGTCAAATTACCATCATTGCTCGTCC
>CAZTVD010000081.1:0-3243 GCA_964616955.1 Candidatus Woesearchaeota archaeon | reverse complement strand
TCAATTGCAATAATTGAGGCAGGGGAAGGAAAAGCTCTGATGGAACAGATAAAAAAAGAAATAGAACAGATAAAAAAGTGAGCATATGGGCAAGAAAAAACAGAAAAGAACAAAGGACATTAATATTGAAGAATTAAAAAAAGAAGAAACAGTAGAATTATCTGGATTTCCTGCGGAGGTTATTGAAATAATAGGCAGAACAGGGGCAAGAGGTGAAGTAACTCAGGTGAGATGCAAGGTGCTTGAAGGGGAAGATGCAGGCAAAGTTTTGAGAAGAAATGTCAAGGGACCAACAAGAATTGGGGACATCCTTGTTCTCAAAGAAACAGAAATGGAAGCCTCTCCTTTATCAGGAAGGAGGAAGAAAAGATGAGATGTTCTTATTGTGGCAGGGAAATAGAAAAAGGTACAGGGACAATATATGTTAAAAAAGATGGGAAAACCCTTAATTTCTGCTCAAAAAAATGTGAAAAAGGTATGTTAAAATTAAAAAGAAAGCCCTCAAAAATAAAATGGATTAAGTAAATTCTATTCTAACTTACAATATCATTTATAAATAACAGAGGAGAGCTAAGAACATGGAAATAATGGTTGTTTTCAGCAAACACAAGCAATCAAGAGAGGCAAAAAAAATACAGAAATTAATTATGAAAAATGTGCCAAATCCACTTGTTAATATCTCAGAGGAAATAGAGATATTTGTGGAAGACAATAAAATATATTTGGATAGGCTGAAAAAAATTGCACAAGAAAACGGATATGAAATGGAAGTGATAAGATGAGTGAGATAATCTCTCCTGAAAAAACATTTGTTCTTCTTAAACCAGATGCAGTAAGGAGAGGATTAATGGGGGAAATAATAGAGCGGTTTGAAAAAAGAGGTTTAAAGATTGTTGGGATGAAAATGATTTTCATAGAAAAAGAACATGCAAAAAGGCACTACAAAGAACACGAGGGAAAACCATTTTTTGATGAATTGGTCGGGTTCATAACTTCCGGACCTGTTGTGGCAATGGTTATAGAGGGAGTAAATGCAATAAAGGTTGTAAGGAAAATAGTTGGATCAACAAATCCTCTGGATGCAATGCCAGGGACAATTAGGGGGGATTTTGCCCATAATCTGCCCGCTGGTGGGAAAAACCTTATTCATGCAAGTGCAAATGAGCAAGATGCTGAAAGGGAAATTGAATTATGGTTCAGCCCGGATGAGATAAATACCTATTCAAGAGATGATGAGGTAGATACTTTCTGATTTTTTATAAACAATGAATTCTCGCCCTGCAATAAATAAATTCACATCCCATTACTCATATTTCTTTTTCCCAAATTAATGAGAACCATGTAAAAATTTTGAGCTATAAACACCATTGTAAGGTTTTTCTGGATTTTCAATCCTGAAAAAAACCATATGAAGTATTCTTGCATTTTTTTTCAACCTCAGCCCATTTTCTCCAACAACTAACAAAACCTCTGAATACCCCTTAAATCCAGCATCCCACACAGCATTATTTATTGTAGCGCCACAGCGCAAAAGGGAACTCCTAGGCCAAGCAAGGGCAATTATATTTTCAGGTAGCTCAACATATTCTCTTAATTTAACCTTATAATTTCCTTTTTCAAGGAAAACTCCCCCCTCACCCCATAAAATTTCCTTGGAAGGAGGGATTAACCTGTCTTTATTCGAAAAATCTATAACACCAGCTCCATTGATTCTATAAATTTTAGAAACACTCATATCAAATCCCTGGGGAGTCAGTTGTTTATCAATGTCTATGTAATTTTTTATCATGCCTTTTTCAATTAGTTTCCTTAATTCCCTGTCATTAAGAATCATAAAACATTTCCATTCCAGAAGTATTTAATTATTTCGAAAGATTTTTGAGTGATTTGGAAGCATAATAACCATGATAAGACAGCCTATAATCTCCGTGCTAGGGCATGTAGACCATGGAAAAACTACAATACTTGACAGGATAAGGGGAACAATAATACAAAAAAAGGAAGCAGGAGGCATAACCCAGCATATAGGAGCAACAGAAGTTCCTGCAGAAACAATAAAAAGAATCTGCAAAAATTTGATAAAAAAAATGAAATTAAAACTAAAAATTCCGGGTCTTCTGTTCATAGACACACCAGGACACGAGGCATTTACAAGTTTGAGAAAAAGGGGGGGGAATATTGCTGACTTGGCTGTTCTTGTAATTGATATAAATGAGGGCATAATGCCACAAACAAAGGAGAGTCTGGACATATTGAAATCAAAAAAAGTGCCTTTCATAGTTGTTGCAAACAAAATAGACCTTATTCCGGGATGGAAAAATAATAAAAGCTTCTGCTTTGAAGAAAGTATATCCAATCAACCAAGCAATACAAAAAAAGAACTTGAACAGAGAATTTATTCCCTGATAAACCAATTATCCCTACATGGATTTGATTCGGAATTGTATTCAAGGGCAGATTTTAAAAGACAGATATCAATTGTGCCTGTATCGGGCATAACAGGCGAGGGAGTTGCTGAGATGCTGGCAATTCTTGCAGGATTATCACAAAAGTACCTTGAAGAAAATTTGCAAATGGAAATCTCGGGACCTGGAAAAGGAAGTGTGATAGATGTGAAGGAAATACCGGGTCTTGGAAAAACAATTGATGTAATATTGTATGATGGCAGTATTGGAGTGGGGGATAAAATAGCCATAGGTGCTGTACCAAAACCAATTATCACAAAAATAAAGGCAATACTGAAACCTTCGCCTCTTTCTGAATTGAGGACAAAAGGAAAATTCCAAAGGATTAAAAAAGTTCATGCAGCATCAGGAATAAAAATTGCCTGCCAACAACTTGATGGTGTCATAGCAGGCATGCCACTAATCAAAATAGAAAGAGGGGGAGAAATAGAAGAACTCAAAAGCGAAGTGGAGTCTGTTATATTCAAAAGGGACATTGAGGGTGTGATTATCAAAGCGGATTCAATAGGCAGTTTGGAAGCAATGCTTGCTATATTGAAAAAAGAAGGCATTCCTGTAAAAAAATCAGGCATAGGGGATGTAATCAAGGAAGATATAATAGAGGCAAAAAGCGTTTCTGAAAAAAATCAGTATCTTGGTGTCATATTTGCATTTAATGTGAGTATAAATGAACATGCCAAACTAATGGCTGAACACAACAAGACAAAAATTTTCTTTTCAAATATAATATACAGAATTGTTGAGGAATATAAAGAATGGAAAGAACAAGAAGAAGAAA
>CAZTVD010000080.1:2980-3254 GCA_964616955.1 Candidatus Woesearchaeota archaeon | reverse complement strand
ACACAATAGTTCTTACATCTCCCGGCCTCATTGATGTTGGTCTTATTGAAATAGAATGAATGCATGCAGGTGAATAAAAAAAACAACAAGGAGGAAGAAAAGTGAGTGAAGAGTTTGAGGAAAATGCGGGCAGAGGAGGGAATAATAGCGATGCTTGGGCAATAATAATCAGAATTATTGTAGTGGTTCTGGCAGGAATTGTTGGTTTTTGGATGGCAGGATTGTGGGGGATAACGCTTGCAATTCCTTTTGCTGTATATTTTTTTGTTCCAGC
>CAZTVD010000080.1:0-2970 GCA_964616955.1 Candidatus Woesearchaeota archaeon | reverse complement strand
AGGGGGCTTCTTATTATTGTTGGAACAATCCCTTTTTTATGGCTGGTTGTGTGGCCATGGGTGGGTAATTTTTTGGGAGCACAGGTTGAGCTTGTATCTTCTGGTTTGGGGGACTTTTTTGAAACAATCAACAAACAAAAAGACCTCCTGATAAATAGCCAGGATTACAAGAATTACATTGGTCTCCGAAGCTCAATATATGACACTTCTTCGCAGCCTGCAACAACTTTTTCCAACCCCACCTCCGCCTTTTCAATTGAAAGTTTTGAGATTGCCCCCTCAAAGGGATGTTATGATTTAACAGATTTCCAATTAATCAGCAGGATAAAAAACACAGGGCAATCCACAATTGAAACATTAACAACGGGGTTTTATCTTGACCCAAAGGAAATATTCGGCATTTGCTCCCAAACAATTGATGTCCCGCTTGGAGCAAGATACGCCTGTCTCGAAGACCAGGTATGTTTGAATGGTTGGTGTTTCTATAAATTTGGGGAACAGTATATTGTTGATGACAAAAATCCAGATTGCAAAACAAATGAAGTTAGAAGGGGTTGTTTCTGCATTAATACAGAAGGCGAATATATAACTAAAAAAGAGAACATGAGACCAGGGGAAACAATCCAGCTTGTGAAAAGTTTGAGAATGTCAGAACCCTCCTCATGGGAAGACATAAATTGCAGGTTATTCTCATTTGCTTCAGCAGATTACCATGTAAAATCAAGGCTTGAAATAACAATAATGGACACAAATTATTTTGTTTCTAAGGGGGGAAACACATATTCCATACCAGCAGTTCAATCTGTTGGTCCTGTAGAATTAAAAATAGATGCAGGCAGCCAACCAATCCTTAATACTGAAACAACAAGAGTGATTCAAGTAGCCCTTGGCAATACTGGTTCGGGTGAAATAATGAGTTTGGATGCTGTTGCACTTTTCATACCCTCTTTTCTTTCAAAAGACGGATGTTCCAGCGGACCATTCCAATCAAATTCAGCAACATGCAATGACTTCCCTGACAGGGACAATTTCAGACAGGAGTGCAATAAATTGGTAGATGAGGGTTACATACTATTCAAATTAAATACAACAGCAATGCCATACGTAAGTTATATCTGTCCAATTGATATGAATTCCATAAAAGGAAAAATTGACTTGGGTGGGCAGAACAGGAAATCATTTCTTATAAGGGCTGATGCTTTTTATACATATGAAATAAAATCACAGGCAGTAATAGGAGGTACAAAATGCGGATAAAAAAACTGTTCCCATTAGTCATTGTTTTTTTGGTGCTTGGGTGTGTTCAGCAGACAGGAGAGGAAACCAAATTGCAGGAAAATGAGGGGCTTGGAATTTTGTTATTCGGCATGCCCACAAACCCGGCCAATCCTGTGATTGAAGTGGAGAAGGTTCCACCAAAGTCCCATGCTTTTTTGAGTTTGATATTGAGGAACAATGCAGAAGGCAACATTGCAAGGGACATAAGAGTGAGCCTTGATAATGTTGACCCTTTCAAAATAATAGAATGTGGTATCCCCCATAATGCCACAGATTTCAGGGATGAGGAGTGCTGCGGTTATGATGGGATTTATGATGACATTTGTGATGGAAAAACAGACCAGTACAGAACACACAGGATTAATAGGATGAATCCAGATGAGGAACTGGAATTTTTCTGGGTCTTAGAATCTCCCACAAAATATACAACAGGAAATATGTATTATGAACATACAATTTATGCACTGGTGTCCTACCACTACCATACAAGCATTTATGTTGGAATTGCAGCAATGAATTTTCAGGAATATTCCTCAAGGAAATCATCAGGCGCACCATTGAGCGGAACAAGCACGTCCAGTGCAGGAGAAATAAAGGTTATTTCACTCACAAATGAACCTGTTTTGTATTCACAGAGTTCGCCAGGGAATTTTATCCTCAAATTGCAACTTGTTAATCAAGGCACAGGAATCACTGACCCCAACAAAAAAATAAATTTGACAATAGAATATGACAAAAACCTTGTTGGATTGGGTGAAGAGGCAGATATTCAGGAAGCCACTGAACAGGAAAAATCTTGGTTTAAAAGAGAATATGGAGCAAAAAGCGTAGATGGTTTATTGTTAAAACAAATTGATAATGAAAATCTATTGACAGGGAGCTATTTGATAAATATCCCGTTTGAAATGCTTGAAAGCACTGCTAATTATCAGATAATCCCGTTTTACATAAGGATATCCTATGATTATATGCTGGAGAGCCAGGCAAAAATCGGGGTGATACCATCATAAAAAAAATATTGCCAATTTTAGTAGTATTCCTTATACTTGGGTGCACCCAGCAACAACAACAGGAGGAGAAGGTTACAACCAGTTATGGGCTCTCCATAATCTCTTTTTATCCCGATTTGTCCAAATTGTTCCCTGAAGAATCCACCACCCTCAGAATGGTTGTGGAAAACAAAGGCGATTTTGAAGCAGGGGATGTCAATGCCTCACTTGTGGGTCTGGCAAGCATGAAAGCAGAAAAAATAGAAAGCCCGATAGATAATGTGCTTGTTGGGGAGAGGGAAGAATTTCTATGGGATATAACTGCTCCCTCTCTTGAAGGTTTTTCTTCAGAAGTTCCTTTGAGCATACAAGGAATATTGTATTTCAAATATGCATCCCAAGCATGGAGGGACATAGCAATAGTGCCAGAAGGATATGTGGGCTCGCCTGAAACTTCAAATAACACATCCTCCTCGCCCATACAAATAACAATCACCCCAAGCACATCGCCAATTAAAACATACAAAAATAAAACAAAGTTTTCACTCAACATATACATTGAAAATATGGGCGAGGGAAGCGTGGCATATTTTGAGGATGGCTCGGAAAATCCATCAAAAGCAAACTATATAGAGGAGATAAATGTAAGGGTACCCGCAAATTGGGAAATTGCAGATGGAGAGTGGGAAGAGGTTGATTTAGG
>CAZTVD010000079.1:0-3255 GCA_964616955.1 Candidatus Woesearchaeota archaeon | reverse complement strand
GATGGTCTTGGTGGAAGCGGCGCACTGTTGAGATATAAAATCAGGTGAGCTCGCCAAGGATTCTCGGGCTTACAAGTATACATATAAAATAAAATGAAAGGGAAAGAAAAACCCAGAAAACAACGGGAATTATGTTTGGAAAAGGGTCCAGTGCAAGTTCAGAAACAATAAAGGAAGGGAGAAAGGAGGATGTACTGCTGGTTATAAGAAGCAAGGAAAAAAGCATAACAAAAGTATAAGCTGTCTGGCTGGGTTTATTCTTTTTAAAAGAACATGAAATTAAAAGACCAATTGAGGAATAAAAAAGGGAAATAAAAAAAAGAAATGGAATGAGAACAAAGATGTTCTGAATGAAAATAGATTGTAAAGCAAATATGAATATCCAGAAAAAAGCAAAGGAGATAGTGATAAGGGGGGGAAGAAGAGACTTTGCAATGAGTATATCATATATCTTTGCCTTTGTTTGCAATATTTTATGAATTGTTTTTCTTTCAATTTCCTCTGTCAAAAGGTCTATTACAAATGAACCTGAGGTTATAACAGAAAAAAGCAAAAGCAGGGGGAGGGTAAATGTAAAAAGCATTTCCAATTCCCCTACTCCCTGTGGTACTTTTGCATTCATTATATCCAGAAGCACATCATTCTTTCCAATCCTCTTGTTTCTAACATCATCCTTGAACTCACTAAGTGCTGATTTTAAAAGAAGCAAGGATAAATCTACTTTTTTTCCTCCACCATTATAATAGGCATCTATTACTATCTTATTTTGGGAATATAATAGCTCGTTAAGGTCTGGAGGACTAATAATAAAGATGTTTATTGTGTTATTTTTAAGGGCATCAAAACCCTGTTTCATATTCTCGAAAAATACCACCTTTGTTCTTTTTTCCAACAATCTGGTAAAACTATCATTATGCAAAACACCGAACTTCACAAGAGAACCAATATCAAATATGTTGGCTGCCTGGTCAGGATTTGATATAAGCATTAGACCTGCATTAAAAGAACGTGCTGTTGAAAAAAGGATTATTTGGAGTATAACTATAGATAAAAAACTTTTTTCCTTGAAAAGGCTGTTTAAATCCTTTATTAAAATAGGTTTTATTTTAGACAAAACTGAACACCCCCAAAATCATGTAATTAAATAAGATGTGAATTGCTGTTGCAAAAATATATGCTATTTTTTTGTGCTTTGAGAACAATATTGTTGTGGTAAGCATATGCATAAAAAGCGTAAGCCAGATATTAGACACATACTTTGAATAAAAGGACAGTTCTTCAATGGAATTAATAAAAAAGAACACATTGACACCCTTTTCAAATACAAAAAAGAAAAAACCTGCCATGGTTCCCATAATTAATTTTGTTTTTTCTTTTAAAAAAGGGATAATTTTGAATCCCTCTTCTAAAAATGCAAAACTAGGGATAACAAGAAAAATGCCGTAATTTGATGGAAAAACAGCAAAGAGCATCGAGATGATGATCTCAATAAAATAAATAAAAGGTATGACAAGGAATACATTCACAATTAAGGACAATGAAGAAGGTAAAAGAGAACGAATCTCAGAAAAACCTCTTTGTAATTTATAAAAAAATCCTTTTTTTGAGAGGAATATCTCCTCCTCAAAAAGAACATAGGAAAGGGATAAAAAAGAAATAGAGAGCCAGATGAACGGAATAAAGGAAAAAACTATGGAAAAGAATCCAACAATTTTTCCAATACATACATCATTCAATAAAGAGAGGGGTGAAAGGAAAGATGCC
The DNA here is from genome assembly GCA_964616955.1 of Candidatus Woesearchaeota archaeon. Lineage (GTDB taxonomy): Archaea > Nanobdellota > Nanobdellia > B33-G15 > B33-G15 > CAZTVD01. The sequence continues at coordinate 1,491 of CAZTVD010000079.1, read as the reverse complement.
CCACTCACTCCATACATCACATTTGGGAATATTAAAAAAAAGAAAAACGAAAAAAATGAGAAAGTAGAAAGAAAGCTGTATTCTTTGAAACTTCTTGAAATGACTGGGAGAAAAAAGGAGAGAGAGAAAAAGCACATATTCACAAAACCAAGTATTATGAAAACTTCCATCCAATTAGCGTAAAAGAAAGACATGAAAAAAGACGAACCTAAAGAAAACAGGAGATAAGGAAGTGCTTTTCCAAACAATATTGCCCTTTTTGAATGTGGAGTTAGGAGCAGGGGCGTTATTCTGTTTTTTATTTTTTCAGACATAATTGAAAGGCTGAACATGCTCGCAAAAAGCACAATTGGCAGGAGGAGAAAAATCAACTGTGTTAGATTGGAAAACGGCTCAAAAGATGGCAAGGAGGAAGGGGAAAGAGACTCTTCATTTATTGTATTATTTGATATTTCAACACCCAACTGGATATTTTTTAAATTAACAAGAATCGGCTCAAGAATATAATCATCATAATTAAGAAAATCAGATGAGTATTGCTTTATTGAATCAACTATGTGGTAAAATGTTATTAAGGACTTCGGGTTTCCACTTATTTCTGCACTTATTTTCCCGTTTGATTCATAGAAATAAACACAGGGTGTTTTTGCATAAATAACCTTGATAAAAGGTGACTTATCAAGGATTGTCCCTATTCTTCTTAAATCAGGTGTGTCCTGCATGCCCACATCGTAAAAATCCTGCAACACCACATTGGACCCCGTGCGGGGTCTATACACAAAAAAAATAGCAATAAAAGAAAGGAATAAAATAACAAAAGAAAAAAGCATGCGGCGGGAAAAAGATTTTTTTACTTCCCATTTCGAAAAATCAAGGAATCCCATTTTTTAATTAAATCATCGATGATTTTATAATTTTGTTCTTAATTTGTTTATTGTGATAATTACAGAGGGTTTATGTAAAAAATATGACGGGATTTGGGGAATCAAAAACCTTAATCTTCAAATAAAGGACAACATAATATTTGGATTAATAGGTCCAAATGGTGCGGGCAAAACAACAACCCTCAAAATTCTTTCAGGACTGATTAAACCAACAAGAGGCAAAGCAAAAATAAACACATTTGATATCAGTGAAAACAACAAAATAAAGAGCATTGTGTCCTATCTCCCAGAAGAAATTGGGTTGTATGAAGATATGAGAGTCAAGGAATACCTCTTGTTTTTTTCTGATTTGTACGATGTGAAAAAGCCTATGGAGTTTATAACATCTATGGCAAAAAAACTTGATATTTACGAAAGGCTGGAATCAAGAATAGGGACATTATCAAAAGGGATGAAAAAAAAGGTGGCACTCATAAGAACCCTTCTCCCCAACCCCCAAATTGTGTTTCTTGATGAACTCACAGAAGGCATAGACCCAATAACCCGCAAAATCCTTTTTGATTTGATTGTAGAATTAAAAGAAAAAGGAAAGACAATTGTTTATTCC